>CAITKS010000154.1 GCA_903893085.1 uncultured Actinomycetes bacterium
GGATCTACTTTAATAAATCCTCCAGATATTCGAGGATCGGACTTTTCATTGTCATCACATTTTTCTCCACCGTTAGAAGCTAAGCAGTTCGGGATATCCCGAGAAGGATGTGGCGTATCCGAGATATAAATGAGTTTCGGTGAGGCACCTGTTAATTTTTGGAACGCTTTTATCTGACCTTCAGACCACCAAGCAGCACGGGAGGAAAAATTGTTAGGAACTTCGAAGTGCTGAAATCCGCTGAGAATAATCGCAGCAGGGTTTAACTCCTTCATTCTTTTTAAACTATTTTCGCGCCACTTAAAACAATCTGCATTCTTATATGCCCCTATTTGCACCTTTTTAACTTCTGGTGCTGGGCAAGCAGATTTAGTAAGACTGACTAACTTGAAGTTGTTCTCCTTAGCTAACTTCTCTAAGGCTGGAAACCATTGCGCGGCATGGGAATCTCCATAAAGAACTATTGTTTTACTCGATGATAGATCTCCATAAGTGCATTCTCCCGACAGGGTTTCACCGTTATTAACATGGCAACCATCTGGATAGACCTCAGGTTTGGCCATCACGGTTGCAATCGAGACAGATCTTCCGTTTCCCAGCGAAATCGCACTTTGATCGGTAAACAAGATGCTTACTGCAATAAGTGAGCAAGCCAATGTTGCGATCAATGAGCTTCGAAGGATCCTAGTTTGCGAGAATTCTTTCCTAGATATGGGCTTTTCGATGAATCGATGAGTTAAATCCGCTGCTAGTGCAGTCATGACTATGAAGAAGAGACGCTCAAGAAGTGTAAGTTCGCGTCCAAATCGTGTGCTGGGTAAAACTAGAAGTGGCCAATGCCACAAATAAAATGGATATGAGATTTCACCTAACCACTGCACTATCCGTAATTTCGACAGATCATTAAATATAGGTGGCCAAGCCGCAATGCCTGCAATCAAAATCGCAGTTCCTATAGTGGGCAACAGCGCGTTATATCCTGGGAAAGGTGTCCGCTCAGAGAATATGAAAACGGATGACAGTAATAACAGGGCGCCAGCCCAAATAAACAGAACTGAACCGGTTGATTTACGAGAAATTAATTTTTGGGGGAGAAAGAGTAGGAGCGCACCAATTCCTAATTCCCAGGCGCGAGTTGGTAGAGAATAAAAGGCCCAAATTGGATTCGCTGCGGTTAAGTACAGAGAAAAGAGAAATGAGGTCAATGTGATTGCAAGTATCCCAATACCGACTGCGCGACGTTTGCCAAACTTCCAAAGAGAGAAGACCATGATTGGCCAGAATATGTAGAACTGTTCCTCGACCGCCAGCGACCAATAATGGATGACTGGGGAAGGCGTTGCATTGAGATTCTGGTAATCATTCTGCCAAAAGGCAAATAAATAATTTGATACATATAGCGATGCCGCTAAAACATCTTTTCCTAAGTCTGTTCGTACGGTGGCTGGCAATACAGCCCATGAAAATATCGCAGTTAACGCCAAGATACCCAGGGATGCAGGCAACAGTCTTTTGGCTCGACGCAAGTAAAAGGCTCTGTATTTGAATGTTCCAGTGTTTCCTAACTCCTTAATTATTAGACCGGTAATCAAATATCCAGAGATAACATAGAAAATGTCGACACCAATAAAACCACCAGGAGATAATTTCGCATGAAAAAGAACAACTAAAAGCGCCGCTAGTGCACGTAGCGCTTGAATCTGGTGGATTCGCGGTTTTGTACTCACGCCTTGACCAGCGAGTTGATATTTATGTGAGGATATTTCTCAAGTATCAATTTGCGACCTTCTAGAAATTCCAACTCCATCAAAACTATTACCCCATCAACCTTTGCGCCACATTTGATAGCAAGATCAATCGCGGCTAATAAAGTGCCGCCGGTAGCCAGTACATCGTCAACTATTATGACTTTTTGTCCGGGTTCAAAAGCGTCGATATGAATTTCAATTTCATCGTCTCCGTATTCAAGTCCATACTTCGCAGAGTGAGTTTTGAAAGGGAGTTTGCCACTTTTGCGAATCGGAACAAATGACCGATCCGTATGTGCCGCCAGCGCCGAGCCAAAAATGAATCCACGGGCTTCTATTCCAGCTACCACTTGCGCATCTTTTCCATGCTGGGACATTTCAATAAGCACTTCTTTGAAGGCATCTGCATTTGCCAACAGCGGAGTAATGTCTTGAAATAGAATTCCGGGTTTTGGGTAGTCAGGAATCTGCCGTATCAACGAAAGTGCGCCTTGCAGGTTCATAGGCCACCAATTCCATCATATGTAACGTGTCCGAGAGGGGACTTGAACCCCTAAGCCCTTGCGGGCACTAACACCTCAAGCTAGCGCGTCTGCCAATTCCGCCACCCGGACGAGTGCGACGGTAACGATATCAATTGCGAGGGCTATGAAGCAAAAGGATGATCAATTTCCGAGCCCATCCAGGAGCAAGATCAAGAGATTTTGGGGGAGAATGCCGACATGAGTATTTCTGCAAATTCAAATCTCACCAGTGTTGAGGACGAAGCAATTCGCATTTGTCAGGAGTTAATTCGAATCCCTAGCGTGAATTACGGTGAAGGCAAAGGTGATGAATCAGCGGTTGCGGCTTATGTTGTCGACTCTCTTGCTGAAGTTGGTATCTCTGCAAAGATTTATGAGTCAGCACCTAATCGCTGCAACGTGATCGCGCGCATTTCGGGAACCGATTCATCGCGACCAGGCTTGGTTGTGCATGGTCACATAGATGTGGTCCCTGCAAACGCAGATGAATGGTCAGTTGATCCATTTAGCGGAACTATCAAAGATGGAATGATTTGGGGTCGTGGCGCAGTCGATATGAAAAATACCGACGCGATGATTCTGGCGATTGTGCGCGACTGGGCGCGACGCGGTTACCGGCCACCACGTGACATTGTCCTTGCTTTCTTCGCCGATGAAGAAGCAGGAATGACTTACGGCTCACGATTCATGACTGCCAAACATCCAGAAGTCTTTGCCGGATGTACAGAGGCGATATCCGAAGTTGGCGGATTCTCGGTAACAGTTGCCGATGGTAAGCGGCTTTATTTTGTCGAGGCCGCGCAAAAGGGAATTCATTGGATGAAGTTGACCGCTCAAGGTCGAGCAGGACATGGCTCGATGATGAATGATGAGAATGCAATCACCGAAATCACAGAAGCGGTTGCCAAGATAGGTAGATATGAATGGCCGCAGCGCTACACCAAAACCGTAAAGGATTTATTTCGAGAAGTCGCACGTGTAACGGGCAAGACTTATGACGATAAAGATTTGAGACCGTTACTAAAAGAAATAGGATCAACTGCAAGAATGATTGGCGCCACATTACAAAATACCGCGAATCCAACCATGCTAGATGCTGGTTATAAAGCCAATGTGATTCCAGGCTCGGCTAGCGCTGTTATCGATGGACGTTTTCTTCCTGGCTATGAAGACGAATTGAACTCAACCATCCGAGCAATTATCGGACCAGATATTCAAATCGAAACTATTTCCCATGACATCGCCTTAGAAGTTGATTTCGATTCCCCTCTAGTACAAGCCATGAAATCAGCTTTACTTCGTGAAGATCCTGAAGGAATTCCAGTTCCATATCTAATGAGTGGTGGAACCGATAACAAAGCGCTCTCTGAACTCGGAATAGTTGGATATGGTTTTTCACCACTTCGCTTACCCGCAGATTTAGATTTTATGTCACTCTTTCACGGTGTTGATGAGCGAGTTCCAATTGATGGAATTAGATTTGGCGTAAGAGTCTTAGCGGACTTTTTAGAGAACGTTTAAAGCGTGCACCTGCGAATTAGTCCGCAGAGATCTCATCCAGGGCGGTTCTAACCACATCGGGTAGAGTTATCTCTTCGCTGGCTAATATGCCGCGCAACTGTGCGCCAGTTCTAGCGCCTACAACGGCACTTGTTACGCCGGGAAAATCTCGAACCCAAGCAAGGGCAACCTCCAAAGGTGAATAACCTAAACCTTGTGCGGCAACGCTTACCGCTTCCACAATACGACGAGAACGTTCGTTCAAATATGGCTCTATAAATGGTGCAAAGTGTGGAGTAGCCGCTCGTGAATCTGCGGGTATTCCGTTGCGATATTTTCCTGTTAAAGCGCCACGACCGAGCGGAGACCATGCAATGAATCCGCGGTTAAGGGCAACACTGCATTGCAGTACTTCGGCTTCAACGCCACGAGAGAGCAATGAAAATTCATTTTGCATAGAAGTTATAGGTGCTTTAGATGTATTTGCTTCCTGCAGAGTGATTGCGCGTGAACTTTGCCAACCGTTGAAGTTTGAAATTCCAACATAGCGTGCTCGACCAGATGTGTATGCCCAGTCAAGTGCCGACAAAGTATCTTCGATCGGAACGTTGGGATCCCATATCTGTATCTGCCAGAGATCGACATGATCAGTGCCCAATCGGTTAAGCGAACGATCTAATGTGGCCATGAGGGAAGTTCGCGAAGCATCCGTGTGCAGTGAACCGTTTTCATATGCAACGCCAGCTTTTGTAGCGATCACAACGTCTTCTCGTCGAAATAGAGTTCCGATCAATCCACCGATCACGCGTTCTGCATCACCGTCTCCATAATGACTGGCGCAATCTAGGAAATTTCCCCCGGCTTCGATAAAGGCTCTCGCCTGATCCGCGGCTTCATGGGTGTCGGTATCTCGCCCCCAGGTCATCGTTCCTAAACCAAGGCGAGAGAGTTGCAGCCCCGAGTTGCCTGCCTGACGTAATTCCATTCCGCGACCCTAGCAAGACGAGTCGATAAATTATCGCTAACCTTCCAACATGACACGGATACTTCTAATTCGTCACGCCCATTCGGTCGCTAATGATCGTGGGATTTTGGCTGGTAGATCAAGTGGCGTAGTACTAACTGAACGTGGAAAGAAAGAAGCGATTGAGTTGTCGCAGAGGCTTCAGGGAATCAATCTTTCTTCAATACACATTAGTCCAATCGAAAGATGTCATCTGACGATGGCGCCATTCTTGGAAGCTTCTGTTCCCACAAAACGTCCGAAAGTGTTTGTAACTGAGGATTTATCCGAAGTCGATTATGGTCAGTGGACAGGCAAGAAGCTGAGCACTTTGTACCGCCATAGATTATGGAAAACAGTGCAAAATCGTCCAAGTGCTATGTATTTTCCCGATGGTGAAGGGCTTGCAAATGTACAGGTGCGCGCGATGCGCGCTCTGCACACAGCGGCGGCGAAACCGGGTAACCACGCATTAGTTAGCCATGGAGATGTAATAAAAAGCGTTGTGGCAGCAGTTCTGGGTACGCATCTTGATAATTTTCAAAAGATTGTGATTGATCCAGCATCTATAACTGTTTTGGATTTTGATGGAAGCGACTTCAGGGTCATTACCTTGAACTCAACCACAGCTGCAATTGCGGACTTAGTTCCCGCTAAGAAGAAATCAGTTGCCAAGGCCCTGCTTGGTGGCGGCTCAGGGAGTTCGAAATCTCGATGAGTTCACGAATTCTGCTCTTTGATCCAGCTGAACGTTTTGTCGTTGGAACCGTTGGTGTTCCGGGGGAGCGAACTTTCTATATTCAGGCAAGAGAAAGAAATAGATTGGTATCGGTTTCTTTGGAGAAAGCGCAGGTATCGGCCTTAGCCGATCGCGTCTTGCAGATTCTACGTGAAGTTAGAAGTAGCGAACCGCTTACTCACTTTGAACGAGTTGCCGCTGATGATCAACCATTGGAAAACCCAATTGATGAGGAGTTTCGAGTTGGTGTAATCGGTTTGGCTTACGTTTCTGACCGAAGGCTGATTGAGATCGATATGCAGGCGATTGCAGAGTCACAGTTTGAGAGTGATGAGTTAATTGAAATTGATACTGAAGGCGATCAAGACATCCTGCGGGTACTGATCCCATTGGGCTACGCAGAGAGCTTTGCTAAACGTGCCAATATTGTTGTCGGCGCAGGTCGCCTTCCTTGCCCATTTTGTGGTGGACCTATCGATCCGGCTGGGCATTTATGTCCTCGCTCAAATGGATATCGAAGATAGAGATGTCAACCGACAAAAAGCAGATTGAAAAGTGGCTCGTTGATTTAAATAACGCAACCCTTACCGTCACGGGGCGGCTGATTGATGCATCCAATGCGACGTTATACGCCATGTGTACCGTCAAAGATGCTGAGGGCGAAAGAGAGTTTTCTTGCATCTACAAACCGATAGCAGGTGAGCGACCGTTATGGGATTTTCCAGATGGAACTCTGGCTAATCGCGAATACTTAACTTTTCTTCTTAGCCATTGGCTGGATTTACATTTAGTACCACCGACTATTTTGCGGGATGGACCATACGGAACTGGAATGGTTCAGATGTGGATAGATATTGATCCAGATATTGAACTAATGGATTTCTATTTAGAGGATCATCCGCGACTTCGCTGGTTGGCGTTATTAGACATAATTATCAATAATACTGATCGAAAGATTGGCCACTTGATCCCAAGTACAACAGGACATCTCTACGGTTGCGACCATGGCGTCACATTTCATTGTGACGACAAGCTACGAACTGTTCTTTGGCAATGGGCAGGTCAAGAATTTACTCCAGAAGAAATTGCTTTGTTACATAAGGCAAGAGAAATATTTGAAGTAGATAAGCGTGAAATCATCGAAAGTTTGATTGAGATAGAAGAAATAGAGGCAACGATCGCCCGTATAGATCGCGCTTTAATTTCAGGAACTTTTGCGCAACCGAACCCTGATTGGCCGGCCGTTCCGTGGCCGCCGTTCTAAGATAAAACAATGAACTCTTGGGCCAGTGTCGCCATTCCACCTTTGGATGAAGGTTTTCATGTACCTGCGCTTCACATCTTTGATACGGCGGCTCAAGAAATTACTCAAGTGCAAGTCAAATCCGTTTACCGAATGTACGTCTGTGGAATCACGCCTTACGATGCAACTCATCTCGGCCATGCCAATACATATCTGGCCTTTGATCTGCTCAATCGCTATTTACTTGCAACCGGCGCAGTTGTGAAATTCGTTCAGAACATTACAGACATTGATGATCCCCTTCTTGAGCGAGCAATTCGAGATGGAATTGATTGGCAAGATTTGGCGACATCTCAAATAGATCTCTTTCGTTCTGACATGGTTGCTCTGCATGTACTTCCGCCTGATCATTACATCGGAGCAGTTGAGGCAATACCACTGGTAGTAGAAGCAATTGCAGCTTTGGATGCTGCCGACTCGGTATATAAAGTCGATGATGATCTCTATTTCAGGGTTCGTAATGATTCAGAATTTGGTAGGAGATCCCATCTTTCGCAAGATCAGATGTTAAAAACATTTAGCGAACGCGGGGGAGACCCCGATCGTTTGGGTAAGAGTGACCCGCTTGATGCTTTGCTTTGGTTGGCACAGCGCCCAAGCGAACCAGGATGGGACAGTAAATATGGGTTAGGTAGACCAGGTTGGCATATTGAATGTTGCGCAATCGCGCTCAACTATTTGGATATTGATTCCTCATCTAAAACATCAATAGATTTCCAAGGAGGAGGAAGCGACCTCATATTTCCGCATCACGAGATGTCGGCGGCTCAATCAAAAGTAATCAACGGAAAAGAATTTGCCTCACATTATGTCCATGCCGGAATGATCGGCTTAGACGGCGAAAAGATGAGTAAGTCAAAGGGAAATCTGGTTTTCGTATCTAAATTGATAAGCGAAGGGGTTGATGCCATGGTTATCCGAACCGCGTTACTTTCCCATCACTATCGCAGCGATCACATGTGGCATAACGCAGAACTTGTATCAGCGGAGTTTTTTCTCGATGAATTGCGTGTAGCACTCTCTCGTCCTGAGGTCGCTCCTACATCTTCAACGATTGATCAAATTATCAATTCACTTTCTCAAGACTTGAATACACCACAGGCAATCTCTGCACTCAAAACATGGATTAAGGCGACCAACGATGGTGAGGTTGGTGGAAGTCCGGGCGAACTTAGCAGAGCTATTGATGCTCTATTGGGAATAGCGCTCTAATTCTCAGTTTGACGCCGCAGAAAACGTTCTAGTTCTCTCGCAAGTTCATCACCGGATACATCAGTTAGAGCCAAAGTATCTTTACTTTCTTCTAGCGCTTTAACGTACTCGGCTACGTCGCTGTCTTCGCGCGCTAATTCATCTACTTCCGATTCCCACTCGCGCGCTTGAGCTGGAAGTTCTCCTTGTGGCAAAGTAATTTCCAAGAAATCTTCTAGAGCATTTAGTAGCGCAAGGCTTGCCTTTGGTGATGGGGAATTACTGGCATAGTGTGGAATTGCCGCCCAGAGTGAGACCGAATCTAATCCTCTACGCACACAGGCATCGGCAATAATTCCCAGGATTCCAGTCGGTCCCTCATACTTACTAACTTCAACACCTAAACGCTTTGCAATATCAGGATGTGCGCCACTTCCAGTCACGGTTATCGGACGTGAATGCGGAGCATCGGCCAACATAGATCCCAAGGTCACAATCATGGAAACTTCCAAGTCATCTGCCAGATCAAGTAAATCTTGTGTGAAAGTTTTGCATTTCATTGAAGGCTCAACACCTTGCACAATTACAAAATCAAATTCAAAGTCAGGCA
>CAITKS010000155.1 GCA_903893085.1 uncultured Actinomycetes bacterium
GAGTGTTTTTCACTTCACCAATTAGCCCTGAATCAACAATTTCCTTGAGGCGAATAGTGCGAGGATGCCAACGATTCCAACTGGCCTCCATAAAAATCATCCCAGTTTCTTTTGCAACGGCAATTGCTTCTTTTAATTGTGCAACGTTCATAGCTGCTGGCTTTTCACAGAGAACATGCTTGCCGGCCCGCATTGCCTTAATCGACCATTCAATGTGTAATGAATTTGGAAGTGAGATATAAATTGCTTCAACTTTAGGATCTGCAAGTAGCTCGTCATAATCTGTATAAACCAGACCAGAAGGTGAAAGAGATTTACCTCGCTCAACATCCTTAGAGCCGACCGCGTAAATTTCACCATATTTTGAATTCAGCAGCGCTGGATAGAGCGCTAATTTTGCAATGTAACCTGCACCGATAAATCCCCAGCGTACTTTTTCCATGTCGGTGAGAGTACTTGCAAAATTGGCAATCTCCAATTAGGCGTACGATGAGAGTTATGAAAAGCCAAAGATGGACTGCTAGAGACGCCAAGAAATGCATCGTTATCCCAAGCGACCTTGATCATAAATATTCGCGCGGGACTCTGGGCATGATTACTGGTTCTGCCAAATATCCAGGTGCGGCTGTCCTTACATCCCGTGCCGCCTTTGCAACCGGCCTCGGCGTTCTTCGCTTTCACAGCTCATCTGGATTAGCCCACTTGGTTCTTCACTCAACTCCTGAAGCACTTGTCCAACCAGGCAAAGTTGATGCGTGGATTGCTGGATCAGGAATTAGTGATAAAAAATATGAGGACTATTCAACTTGGCTGCGACATCGTTGGTTTACATTGATGAAAGCGCAAAGTGTTCCAACAATTCTTGATGCTGGAGCCCTTGATTGGGCCGGAAAATTATCACAACCAACTTTGATAACACCTCATGCCGGAGAATTGTCCAAACTGCTTAAAAAGCGTGGAATAAGTGCCAGCCCTGAGGCAATTGAGTCAGATCCAGCAAAATGGGCAGTTAAGGCCAATCAAAAATTAGGTGCAGTAGTACTCTTAAAAGGCGCCACAACTTATGTTGCAAGTGAAAAAAGCCTAATTGAATTACCAAAAGCGACTGCATGGTTAGCGACTGCAGGAACCGGTGATGTATTAGCGGGAATAATTGGCGCACTTGTTGCCACGAATTACATTTCTATTTTAAATGATCCAGAACAACTCGCGAAAGTTGCGGCAACTGGTGCATTTATTCATAACATGGCAGCAGTTGCTGCTGCTAAGGATGCCCCTATTTCTGCGACTTCAGTAATTGAATTTATTCCAGAAGTTATTAGAAAAATAATTAAGTAGGGGTATCCCTACAATTTAGAAATCTCAATCTTTGGCAACACGCGTAACACTTAAGAGGGCTACCTTTAGGAGTGCCCAATTCAGCGACAGTTCTTGTAGCAAGTGATGACGCATTTGAGTTAGCAACTCTTAGCGCAGCACTTCGCTTGCAATCAGTAAATGTTGTTGCAGAAGCGCATACCGAAGAAATTGCAGAAAACTTATACAAGTTTTTATCTCCAAACGTTGTCTTAATTGATTTGCAATTTGCTGGTGAAGAAGCGTTAGCGTTAGTAAATAAATTTCGCAAAGTAAATCCATTGTTGGGCATTGTATTGATGACTGCATGTCCAGACCTACGGCTACTTGGCCTATCTGAAAAACATATACCTGCTGGCTCCCAAGTTATTCTCAAGAAATCAGTTGCAGATTTAGCTGTTGTTAGCCACGCAATATCTAATTCAATTGTTGCTGTAGCCGAAAAGAAAAAGATGTCATGGATTGATAGCCACGGTTCGCTGCACGAAAATGCCTTCCGCTCAATCCTGAGTGAATTCACCGATATCCAGATCGAAACTTTTCGCCTACTTGCTAGAGGGCTAAGTAACTCCGAGATAGCTAAGGTGCGCTTTGTAAGCGAGAAATCTGTCGAACAGATCGTGGCACGTATTGCCCAGCATTTGGAAATAACACCAGATAGATCTCGCAACTTACGTGTTGTTTTAACTGGTGAATACTTTAAGTGGATCGGCTCACCGCGTCACTAACGCAATCTAAATATCGCAAGCCAGTAAAGTGTCCTGCATGAGTGCGCCACTTACCTTGATCGAAATCCGTGCGCGCTGGAATGATGTTTTAGACCATCTTGAAAGCCATGATCGCATCGCTTGGATCGCCTACTTTGATGCACGTCTTGCCGACTTTGATGGCCAAGTACTTTCACTTGATTTCAGGGATGCTAGAAAATTTGCAGGTGGGCATGAGTATTCCCCAACCCGAGAGAAGCTAGAAAACTCTTTGAAAACATCCATTTCGCAGGTCTTATCTATAAATGTAACGATCGTCGAGCTCTAATGAAGCGGATTATTTCATTACTTGTTTTAAGTCTTGCCATTTTCTCGCTACAAGTGGTTTCTTCAGAGGCTGCCACATCTAAAATTACAATGACACTTAAGCAAACGCCTGGTGGACCGGAACCGATCGTCACCTTGTATGGCAACTTAAAGCCTGCAAAGTCAGGCACTAAAGTTTTGATACAAATACAGCTCAATGGGAAATGGCAAGATACAAAATTCCAGACCAAGACTGCGCGAGTCGGAACTTGGCAAGTAATCGCAGTTGCAACCGCACTTGATGCCAAAGTTAAGTATCGTGCGAAGGCAAAAATCGGAAGTAAATTCATTTACTCTAATATTCGAGAGATAACGGTTCGGGGAAATGCTGAAATTTCCGATGCTTCATCAATTGCCATAGTGGATCAACTTGGACCCGGTGGGCGCATACATGGAGCCGATGTAAGCAGGTGGCAACATCCAAATGATGCGCCTATCGATTTCACGAAGATGCACGCCGCTGGAATGCGATTTGTGATGATAAAGGCATCCGATACTCGAGATGATGCCGATGCCCTTTCCTTGAAGTACCTGATTATGGATCGCTCCGCCGCACAAGCTGCAGGGTTGTATACAGGTTTCTACCACTATGCAGTATTGCCAAATGTAAAAACAGATGAACAAGTAATTACTGATGCTCAAACGCAAGCACAGAAAGTGATTTGGCGAATTGGCGCACTTGGTGGATTTAATGAACGAGATCTGCCTTACGCACTTGATCTTGAAAACAACTGTGTCGCTTTATCTGGAAAAACTTGCTCTCGATATTTGCCGAAGGCACAAATTACCTTGTGGGCAAAGACTTTTCTTAAGGTTGTAAAAGAGAAGACAGGGCGCACACCAATTATTTACTCTTATCCAAGTTTTCTGGAAGGTGCCATGGTTCGCGATGATGAATTGCGTAACTACCCTCTCTGGTTAGCTCAATACGCAATCGATCCAGCAGATCCAATTGCTCAGCCAGGGCTAAAAGAGGGTGGTTGTTTCGTGCACTCTTGGACAACTGCAAACTGTTCATCACAATGGATTATTTGGCAGTACTCATCATGTGGGATCGCTCCAAAATATGGCGTCCCAGGCTCTCGTTTAGACTTAAATGTTTTTCGAGGTACTCCATCTACATTCTTAGATCTCATCAAAGGAAGTTGGGTTCCTGAAGCAGCAGATCAAATGCCAAAGAATGAACCAAGTTCATTGACCTATAAAAATATTAAATTCTCCACTGCCGATAAACCAGTCACATTAGAAGTCGATGTGATTCGTCCAGATGGTCGCCCTGTCGTGACAGGCACAGTTCGTTTTTATGTAAATCCTTTAACTCCAATTAATCCGAAGCCAATTCAAACCGTAGTTCGCTCAACCAGCGGTTCTTGGAAGCTAAGCATCAAGGGAATCCCTGCTGGAATGTGGGCGGGCAATATTGGTTTTGTTGATGCCACCGGAACTCATGCCGATAGCAAATTACCAATTGAATTTGCGATAGGCGTAGCACCAGATCCAATACAGACTCCAAAACCAACTGCTACCCCATCTCCCTCAGTAACAAAGAAGCCAGCGTCAGATGGTTGCCGAAATCAAATTAAGAACTAAGTAATTCTGGGCAATAACCCTTAGAGTTCTCCATTATGAGCAAGAATCTAAACGCGGGTGTAATTCGTAGCGACTTAGCGATGGCTGATGGCCGCACAATCCGTTATTACGATTCGCAAGGTCAAGTTCGCAGCGCAGCAGATCAACGTCCTAAAGAAGACCAACCCGGTATAGGTGAATTGCGCCTGGATCCATTGGTTAATGAATGGGTCGTAATGGCAGCACATCGCCAGGGTCGTGTCTTCTTGCCGCCAAAAGAACTTTGCCCCCTTTGTCCAACAAATGGCGATCTACTAACTGAGATTCCTGATTCAAATTACGAAGTTGTTGTCTTTGATAACCGATCGCCATCTTTGCGCAAACCCGATGGTGATTGGGCGGTTCCAGATATGGTCGGGACCGAGACTGATGCTGGAACGGCTGCAGGAAAATGTGAAGTTATTTGTTTTACGGATAATCATGGTGGTTCATTTGCAGAATTAACTCCTCAGCGCGTGCGCGTGCTTCTGGAAGCTTGGTCTGATCGAGTTCGCGAACTTTCACTTGAGCCATACATTCACCACATTGCCCCATTTGAAAACCGCGGAGAAGAAGTCGGTGTGACTTTATTTCACCCACACGGTCAGATCTATGCGTATTCATATCTGCCACCGCGAGTTCAGAAAATGTTGGCAGTTGCTAAATTACATAAGGAAAATACCGGTCGCATCTTATTCGACGATGTTGTAGCTCGTGAATTAAAAGATGGCGATCGAATTGTTGCCAAGAACGAACATTGGGTTGCCTTTGTTCCATACGCAGCGCGTTATCCATTTGAAATTCATGTGGCGCCACTTAAACCTGTTGCAGATTTAGCAGGACTTTCCCCTGAACAATCTGATGCATTTCCTGCCATCGCGCTGGAAGTAATGCGCAGATTAGATGGCGTATTTGGAATTGCCATGGCTTACATCGCAACTTGGCACCAGGCACCAGTTCGCGAAGGTCGTGATTTATTGAGACTGCATTGGCAGATCACTAGCGTGCGTCGCGCACCAGGCAAGTTGAAATATTTGGCAGGTAGCGAATCGGCAATGGGCGCTTTCATCATGGATTTAAAGCCGGAACAATCTGCTGGTCAATTGCGGGATGTAGTTCTTTAACAATAATGACGCTAGCAAATACCTATACAACACTGTTTTCAGGTAACCCAGAAATAATCTGTGAAGCTCCTGGGCGCGTAAATTTGATTGGTGAACACGTCGATTATTGCGATGGTTTTGTAATGCCTTTTGCAATAAGTAACCGTACTTATGCCGCAATCAGCCGTCGCCCGGATAGGAAAATCCGAATCGCTTCGGTGCAGCGCCGTAACGAAATATTTGAAACTTCTCTTGATGATTTGAAGCCAAGCGCTGAAGGAAAATGGGAACGCTACATTTGTGGAGTTATTTGGGCCTTCGGCGAAAAGATTACAAACGGGCTAGATATTTTGGTCGATGGCCATGTTGCACTTGGTGCTGGATTATCTTCATCTGCCGCCCTGGAATGCTCGGTTGCTTTCGGATTAAATGAACTTTTCGAAACCAAATTAACGCTTGCTCAGTTGGCAAAGTTGGCACAGCGCGCAGAAAATGACTACGTCGGAATGCCATGCGGGATTATGGATCAATCAGTCTCACTTATGGCACAAGCGGGAAGCGCACTTTTACTAGATTGCCGAGATTTAAGTACCGAACAGATTCCACTAGATCTAGCCAGCGCTGGTCTTGAACTTTTAATTATTGATACTCGCGCACATCACGCACTGGTTGATGGTGGTTATGCTGAAAGACGCGCATCTTGCGAATCAGCGGCGGCTAAGTTGGGGATCAAGGCGCTTCGTGATTGTTCAATCTCCGAGCTAGAAGGCTCTCGTGAGAAATTAACCGAACTTGAATACATGCGCGCAGAACATATAGTCAATGACATTGAACGCGTTCACAAATGTGTAGATCGCTTAAAGCATAACGATTTTGAGGCAGTTGGAGATATTTTGACTAAATCTCACGCTTCGCTACGTGATTTATTTGAAATCTCTTGCCCCGAACTAAATTTGGCGGTTGATTCTGCTTTGGCAAATAAATCTCTCGGTGGGCGAATGATTGGCGGTGGTTTTGGGGGCAGCGCAATCGCGTTATTTAAGGTTGAAGATTTGGATCAAGCAAAGCAAGCTATAGCTGCTTCTTTCAAAGACGCTGGGTTTAAAGAACCAAGGTTCTTTACTTCACTGCCAAGTGCTGGTGCGCGCGTTACTAATTAATCGACAGGTGTTACAGAAATAACTTCTACGCCACCAATCGATCCCAGTACTTCAACTAGGTCAGATGGATCGGTGCCAGGTACGGCCACCGTTACTTCATCAAAACCACGTCCATCTTCAGATTTGAGAACAACTAGGCCGCGAATATCTGCACCAGCGGCGCCAATGGCAGAAGCCAATAGACCCAACGATCCAGGACGATCGGGCAGAGAAATATGTAAACGAAATAGCGCCATGGGTATAACGCTACCTCATCACTTGTTTTAGATCCATTACACCGCTGGCGCTGTTCCTAATGTGATCTTGTAAGTCTTGCTTGAGCCATCAGGTAATGTCATTACAACAGTAATTACTGAACCTGGGGCGTACGAGCGAATCTTTACGATAGCCGCATCACGGTTTGAGATCTTTACGCCATCGATAGATTTAATGATTGAGCCAACAATTACTCCAGCTTTTTCAGCACCTTCACCGGGTGTTAGCTGAATAATTTTTGCCTGGGTTTCGGATGTCACATCATCGAAAACAACTCCCATTACAGGGCGAGTTGATTTACCGGTTGCGATGATTTCATCAATAACTCGTTTTGCTTCATTGATCGGAATCGAAAAGCCAAGGCCGATACTTCCACTTGTGCCACCAGAAGTTAGTGTGGCAATTGCAGAGTTAACTCCAATGATTCGACCCTGCGCATCCACTAGCGCTCCTCCTGAATTACCAGGATTAATCGCAGCGTCTGTCTGAATCGCATTTACATACGAAGTTGAATCAGTTGTACCCGCGGTGACTGGACGGTTTAGTGCAGAGATAATTCCTTGTGTAACGGTATTGGCTAGCCCTAGAGGGGAACCAATTGCTAGAACTTCATCACCAACACTTACCTTTGAAGAATCGCCAAGTGCGATTGCCGGCAAATTACCTTTCTTAACCAGCAGAACAGCAATGTCATACATACGATCGCGTCCTACGATGGTTGCGGCGATTTCTGAACCATCAGCAAATTCCACCTTGATGGTGCCAGAAGTTAAGGCACTTTCAATAACATGGTTATTGGTAATGATGTAACTAGAAGTCGCGCTCGTTTTATAGATCGAACCTGAACCAGTTCCGCCACCAGTAGCTGTTTTAACTGAAATTGAAACGACCGAAGGAGTAACTAAAGCCGAGATTGATTTAGCATTTATTGAGTTGCTGCCAATTTCAATTGCTGTTTTATTCGCTGGGCATGCACCAGACTTTGCCAAAGTGAGCACTTGGGTGCGGTTATCGGCGCAAACCGTGACGCTGCTAGCAGTGGAATTGGTTGCCGCAGTGGCAATGCCACCAGCAACAATGATTCCGGTGACAAATGCAGCTGCGACTTTCATA
>CAITKS010000156.1 GCA_903893085.1 uncultured Actinomycetes bacterium
CCTCGTTAACTATCAAATCTAATAACGCTCGTGACCTGCGTATTGCTGCCGAGACCGAACTCAGTGATGTTAAGCGCGAATTAAACCGTGCTGAAACCGATGTCGAACAAGTCGTCTCTCGCATCACCCGCGATGAAACTCGTTTGGGATCAGGCACAGGCTCTGCCAAGGAGTTAGAACAACTGCAGCACGAATTAGTTTCGCTAGCCGCTCGCCGTGCTGAGCTTGAAGAAGTTGAACTTGAAATAATGATGCGCGTTGATGGCATTAAGGATCGCATCATTGCTTTGCAAAGTGAGGAATCAGCGCTCGCCCTTGAAATTGCTAATTTAGAAATCTCAAAAGAGAACGCACTTACCGTAATCGGTGCCGATTTAGCTGAAGCTGCCCAAGAGCGCGCCAAGACGGCGGCAAGTGTCAACTCTGAAGTCCTTGCTCTCTACGAGAAAATTCGCGCTAGCAATAACGGAACAGGTGCAGCCGCATTAGTAGGCAATCAATGCAAAGGCTGTCACTTAACTATTAACACTATTGAGTTACAACGTATTGCGGCGCTGGCCGAAGATGAATTGGTTCGTTGCGAAGAATGCCGATGCATTCTGGTACGCGGGTAATAAATGGCGCGTAATTTCAAGTTAACCGCCGATGGTGGATCTCGCGGAAATCCTGGACCTGCTGGTTATGGCGCAGTTGTAACCGAAAATGGAAAAATCGTTGCAGAACTTTTTGATGTAATTGGTATCGCGACCAATAACGTTGCCGAATACAGCGGATTACTTGCCGGGCTAAGCCACATCAACAAACTAGATCCCGAATCAACAATTGAAGTAGCAATGGATTCAAAGTTAGTTGTCGAGCAAATGTCGGGACGTTGGCAGATTAAGCATGCTGACATGCGCGATCTTGCAAAGCAATGTCGCTCAGCACATAATCCGCTGCTAATTACTTATACATGGATTCCACGCGATGAGAATTCACATGCCGATCGTCTTGCAAACAAAGCCCTTGATGGAGAATCTGCACATAAACCAGAGCCACAGGTTCAGCAAAATTATTTATCGGAACGTCTGCGCAGTGATGAAGTTCCAACAATGATTTATATGGTTCGCCACGGTGAAACAGTTCTGACTCCGATGCGTAAGTTCTCTGGCACTGGCCCACTAAATCCTGTACTAACTGAAAAAGGTTTATCTCAGGCGGAGGCCGTTGCCAAAGAAATAGCAAAGTTAAAGCCAGAAGTTATCGTTGCATCGCCACTTGCACGCACCACCCAGACGGCAGAAGCGATATCTGCTGCAACAGGAATTGAAATTATCTTCGACGAGATTTGGTATGAACTCTCATTCGGTGATTGGGACGGTCTGTCTTTTGAAGAGGTAAAAGAAAAGTTCCCTGATGATTACCAAGCCTGGCTAAATTCTTCTTCATACGCACCTAGTGGGGGAGAATCCTACGACGAAGCAGAAATTCGAGTTGAATCCGCGCTAGAAAAAATCGCCGCCGAATATCCTGGTCAACGAGTTGTTGTTGTGACTCACAACGGAGTCATTAAGTTAGCCGCACAAATTGTTACAGGAGCTCCGACTGAAGCGGTCTTCCATTTAGATGCAGCACCTTGTTCAATCACATCAATATCCATCTGGCCATCAGATGGACTTCGCGCACTACGTAGCCTTAATGAGACAGGACACTTCCGCGCATGATTTCAACTAACGAGTGGATATTCACAATTGGTTTTTTAGCCGCTGTAATCATCTTTGACTTATCTCTTGCAATTATCCGTCGCAATAAAGAAACCTCCTTTGCTGAAGCCTTATCTTGGACGGCCATTTACATAGGTGCGGCAATTGGCTTTGGCATATTTCTACCTCATTGGGCAACCGGTGCGATGCAAGAAGAATTCTTCGCAGGCTGGCTTACTGAATATGCCCTCTCTGTAGATAACATCTTTGTGTTTATTATTTTACTTGCTAGCTTGAAGGTCAAAAAAGAGTCACAACAACTAGTTCTTCTGTTGGGAATTCTCCTAACGATTGCAATTCGCGGACTTTTGATTCCGCTCGGAGCGTCTCTAGTTTCACATTTCAGTAGCGTGTTTTATTTCTTCGGTGCTTTCTTGATCTACACAGCATGGAAATTGATCAAGGAAGATGGAGAAGAAAATTTTGAAGAAGGTAAAGTGGTTACTGCGCTTAAGAAACGCGGACTGAGTACTTTCTCTATTGCGCTAATCGCACTAGGTGTTACAAACTTGGTTTTCTCGCTTGACTCAATCCCAGCAATATTTGGCTTAACCCACAGCGCATATATTGTTACAACGGCCAATGTTTTTGCTCTAATGGGCTTACGCCAGCTCTACTTTTTACTTGAAGGATTGTTAACTCGTTTGATCTATCTTTCAAAAGGTCTTTCATTTATTTTGGCATTCATCGGCATCAAAATGATTTTGGAAGCGTTAAATGGCAATGGGGTTGAAGTACCTGAAATTTCTCTTGAAATCAGCCTCGGAGTGATTATTTTGACCCTAGTAATAACCGCTATAACAAGCCTTCTTGCAACGCGTAATTCCAGTCGCCGCGAAAAACACATTTCATAAACTGAACTAGTTGCCGTATCCTTTAAGCGAAGAGTCGCCCGGATCACCGCGTTGCGCAAGCACCGAGGAAAGTCCGGACTTCACAGAGCAAGGTGGTGGGTAACACCCACCCGGAGAAATCCGCGGGATTAGTGCCACAGAAAATAGACCGCACATGCAAATGTGTAAGGGTGAAACGGTGGTGTAAGAGACCACCAGTATTTGTAGTGATGCAGATAGCTTGGTAAACCCCACCTGAAGCAAGACCACGCAGATGGCGTTTGAGAACTGCTCGTTCGAGCCATCGGGTAGGTTGCTTGAATCTGTAAGCAATTACAGATCTAGATGGATGGTGATCCGTTCGCAAGAACGACAGGATCCGGCTTATAGGGCGACTCTTCTCTCACCTCTCCGCGCAAAGAGAGAAATTCACAGGACTTTCCTTGACTTATTTGAAACAAGAATTATGGCGTTCTCCTTATTTCTCTTTTAGAGTCTGCGAATGGAAAACAACGCTTCGTATTTGATGAAGTCATGGGCAAAGGCACCAATTACCCGTAGATCTTTGTTCTTAATGGCAGTTACAACCGCAGTTGCGGGTACTTCTATAGGCAGAGCTATTGGGGTTACCGCGCCGGTAATTACCCAAGTTTTGGGTAGACCAGCAAATTCATCAATCGCAGTTAGCGTTTTGTCCTCACAACCAATCACAACGTTTGTTGAGTATGGAACTTCAAAGACGCGTTACTCAGGTAAGACTTCTCAATTGCAAACGGCCCCAAGTACTCCGGCAGTATTTGATATAAAAGGGCTGCCAACGGGAACAAAGGTTTACTATCGAGTTAATTACAAGGGCGCTTCGGATGCAAACTTTGTAAATGGAAAGCAATATTCATTCACCACGGCGCGCAAGGCGGGATCAACATTTAGCTTCTCAGTTCATGGAGATACCCACCCAGAGCGGGCAGGGAAGATGTTTAATGCGGAGCTGTATGGAGTGACTCTTGCCAACATTGCGGCTCAGCAGCCTGATTTCCACATAATGATGGGCGATGATTTCAGTATTGATCCACTTATTGGCAAAGGTCAAGCAGATAAAACTAACGTTGAAAAAATTTACAGCACACATCGAAATTGGCTAACAACTGCGACTAGTTCTGTTCCGCTTTTCTTAGTAAATGGAAACCATGAACAAGCTGCTGCATATCTATTGGATGGCACCGAAACTAATCCAGCAGTTTTGGCGGGTAATGCACGATTGAAGTACTACCCACTGCCAGCGCCAGATTCCTTTTATTCAGGCAATACAACGCCAATACCCGGCGTGGGACTTCCTCGCGATTACTACTCTTGGACGTGGGGTGATGCGCTATTTGTAACTCTGGATCCTTATTGGCACTCCAGTAATCCTGTTGACAATGTTGCAGGCGTGGAGGATCCAACGGCCGCTAAAGGCGGTGGCGGCGGCGGCGGTAAGAAGAAAGGTGGCGTTACACCTGTAGAAACTGCAACAGCAACGCCGACAGGAAATGGAAAAGTAACCAATCTCTGGAATATAGGAATTGGTGATGAGCAATATGCATGGCTGAGAAAGACTTTGGAAACAAGCAAAGCCAAATATAAATTTGTATTTGCACACCATGTAATGGGTACTGGACGCGGAGCTATTGAGGTTTCTACTAATTATGAATGGGGAGGAAAGGACCCCAAAGGTCAGTCAACATTTGCTAAGGAGCGCCCAAATTGGGAACTCCCTATCCATGACTTGATGGTGAAAAATAAAGTTTCAATATTCTTCCAGGGGCATGACCACATTTTCTGTACGCAGGAGCGTGACGGTTTGATTTACCAGTCGATGCCTAATCCGGCAGATGACACATTCTCTATGTTTAATGATGATGCGTATAAGAGCGGAACGAAAGCTCCTAATTCAGGCCATGTTCGCGTTACGGTTGCACCTGCGCAAGCAAAAGTTGAGTACTTCTTGGCTGCAAGAAGCAAAGACACAAGTCGAAAAAATTTAAGTGTGGCACATAGCTACATTGTTAAGCCAAAGGCGTAGAAGTGAACCATAACCATGAGGTTAGACATTTAACAGATATAGATAGACGCAAATTTCTTCAACTTTCAGGACTTGCGACTGGGCTCGCATTCGCGAATTCAATTCTTTCTCTAGATTCGGCTACCGCCCTGGCTACTGCAAAACTTCCTGGATTTACCGCCTTCGCCAAATCTGTCAAAGTGTTTAAAGGCGATAAGTACTATCTCGTAGAAAGCAACGGAATTCCAGCACACCAAATGATGGTGGGCATCAAGAGTTGGCAACAACAAGTTCCAACCGTTCAAAATTATTCGGGAACTAATGCTTGGTCAATTCCCATCAAACCTGTAATCGCTGCTAATCCCATGTCAGCGCGTGATCACTTCTTGCGCGGAGCTATAGCAATTGCGGTCAATGGAGTTCCGATTTTTAATGCGCTTAATAACCGAGGCGATGATGCACTACTTGCTGGCGAACTTGATGATTGGGGAGGGCACTGTGGTAGGGCTGATGATTATCACTATCACATCGCGCCAACTCATCTCCAAACGATTGTTGGTAAGAAAGCTCCAATTGCATACGCGCTTGATGGTTTTCCCATTTATGGTGAGACCGAGGTGGATGGCAAAAAAGTCAGTGGACTAGATACTTTTAACGGCCACTTCGATTCTAAAAAGAATTATCACTATCACGCAACCAAGAGCTATCCATATATCAATGGTGGGTTTAAGGGGGTAGTGACAGAGATTGATGGTCAAGTAGATCCACAATCTTTAACAAAGGCTTTCAGGCCTGCCGGTGAACCTCTGAGGGGTGCTGTTATTACAGGGCTTGAACGTGTTGGCGATTCATCATTTGATTTGAAGTACACGCTCAATGGAAGTGATTTCCACGTTAAATACACAGCCTCACTCAAAGAGGTGAATATGCAGTTCATCGATTCAACTGGATCTACTAGGACAGAGGTATATCAACGCAAATGAGTAATCCATTTAACTTCATGAACCGTCGCGGTTTTCTCAAAGCCTCTCTCCTCGGGATCCTAGCTAGCAGTCCGATCGGAAAAGCAATGGCTGCAGTTCCAGTGACTGCAAAAGTCGTAGGGACGCCAACCGCAAACTCTTTCATGACTGCCATCTCAGCAACATCAGCAGTCAAGGCCTACATTGAGTATGGATATAGCAAGAGTTCATTTGCTGGGAAGACCTCTGTAATTAGTATCCCCAAAGGATCTACAAGAAATATCACTATTACAAATCTCAAGCCGGCCTCGCTGGTTTACTACAAAGTGAAATACGCGGTCGGTACCAGTCAAAATTTCGCATCTCTCACTCAAAAAAGCCTCAAAACCGCTAATTTGGAATCGCTTTCTTCGGCCACGTTTGCAATTCAGGCTGACCCCCACATGGATGAAAATTCTAGCGCAGAGGTGTATGAAGGAACGCTGAAACAGATAGTTGCTGCTTCTCCTGCATTCTTAATGGATCTTGGCGATATATTCATGGTCGATAAATTGCCAAATAAGACAGAGGCAAATATTCGTGGTCGTTTTGAATTAATGAAAGGGTATTACCAAAAACTAGGGAACGTTCCGCTCAAGATTTGTTTGGGAAATCATGATGGAGAGCTTGGTTACAGCAAGTTCAACACCAAGAATTATCGGAAAGAGTACTTTCCTGAGCAAACAGGGGAGCTTGCTTATTACGCATTTACTGGCCCAGATCAATTGCACGTGGTACTCGATCCATTTACCTACACAATGAAGAATCCAACCTCAGTGGGCTGGGAATGGACCTTAGGAAAGATTCAATATGACTGGCTTGTCGAAACGCTACAGAATTCAAAAGAGAGACATAAGTTCATTTATATTCACCA
>CAITKS010000157.1 GCA_903893085.1 uncultured Actinomycetes bacterium
ACGGAAGAAGTTCCGTCGGTACGCAGTGCCGCAATTGGTATCTGGGTAAATGTTGGTTCTCGTGATGAAACCCCGGCTGTCGCTGGGGCTTCTCACTTTCTAGAACATCTTTTATTTAAAGGAACAACTAGGCGCAATGCGCTGGAAATCTCGTCAACAATTGAATCTGTTGGCGGTGAAATGAACGCCTTCACTAGCAAGGAATACACCTGCTTCTACGCCCGCGTGATTGATACTGATCTGCCGATGGCAATTGATGTTGTTTCGGATTTAATTACCTCATCAATTGTTTCAGCACTCGATGTTGATGCCGAACGTAAAGTTGTTCTTGAAGAAATAGCAATGCGCGATGATGATCCAAGTGATCTAGTCCATGATTTATATGCCGAAACTTATTATGGCGATACTCAACTAGGACGTCCGATACTCGGCACAATCAAATCGATCAACGACATGACTCGCAGCAGCGTATTTAATTACTACAAGAAAAAGTACCTGCCACAGGATTTAGTTGTTGCCGTTGCTGGAAATATTAAGCATAAACGTGTTGTCGCCATGGTTGAAGAAGCCCTTTCCCGCGACGGCTTCCTTAATGTAAAGGGCGCACCACAAATTCGCCCCAACACTCCAGTTAAAACTAAGCCCGTACAAGCAGTTGGTTTGTTAACACGCAAAACAGAGCAAGCCCATATGTTCTACGGCATGGAAGGCGTTGCGCGCAGCGATGAACGTCGTTTTTCAATGGGAGTTCTTGCATCGGCCTTGGGCGGTGGAATGTCATCACGACTTTTCCAAGAGATTCGCGAAAAGCGCGGCCTGGCATATTCGGTATATGCCTACGCACAGCAATTTGCTGGTTCAGGTCAGATCGGTTTTTATGCCGGCTGTAATCCGACAAAAGCTATTGAAGTTGTTGAAATCATCCGTGAAGTGCTGGCAGATGTTGCTGAAAATGGCATGAGCCATGAAGAGATTGAACGCGCCAAGGGCGCAGTACGTGGATCACTCGTCTTAAGCCAGGAAGATTCCGCATCGCGCATGAGTCGAATCGGCAAGAATGAAATTGTTTACGGCCAAGTTATGGGCTTTGACGATATCTTGAAAGCGATTTCCCGCGTAAATTCCACCGACGTTCGTGAAATTGCTAGCGAATATCTCACTAAATCACCTACCCTTGCTCTAGTTGGTCCGTTTAAAAGTGAAAGTAAATTTGAAAAGGTGTTGCAGTCATGATCAAAGTCGGAGTCTTAGGTGCGCGTGGCCGCATGGGCGCAGAGGTCGTCAAGGCTGTTACCGAAGCGGCTGATCTTGAACTAGTGGCGGCGTTAGATCTTGGAGATTCACTAGATCAACTCAAAGCAAATGGCGCGCAAGTCGTTGTCGATTTCACGACCCCTGATACGGTAATGGCCAACCTAGAATTCTTAATATCTAATGGAATTAATGCAGTTGTTGGAACCACTGGTTTTGATCCAGATCGCATCTCCAAAATTGAGAAGTCAATCGCTGCCAATCCAAAGGTTGGCGTATTGATTGCTCCGAACTTTGCAATCGGTGCGGTCTTGATGATGGAGTTTGCTACCAAGGCAGCTAAATACTTCGAATCCGCGGAAATCATTGAACTTCACCATCCAAATAAAGTAGATGCACCTTCAGGTACCGCATCGCGCACAGCAGAACTAATGTCTGCGGCCCGCAAAGAGGCAAAGTTACCTGCGATGCCAGATGCAACCAGCACATCACAAGATGGTGCTCGCGGTGCGATGGTTGGAGATATTCCGGTTCATTCAGTTCGCTTACGTGGCCTAATTGCGCATCAAGAAGTTTTGCTCGGCGGACTTGGTGAAACTCTTACGATTCGCCACGATTCATTAGACCGCGCAGGATTTATGCCAGGTGTTTTACTTGGTGTTCGAAAAGTTATTGCACACCCAGGGCTGACTTTCGGCCTTGAGAAATTTATGTAAAGGATAAAAAAATGGCTAAAGCAGATATCACAATGTATGGCGCAGGCTGGTGTGGCGATTGCCGCCGCTCGAAGCGTTTACTTGAAGAGCTCGATGTTCAAGTTACACACATTGATGTCGAAGCAGATGCGAGTGCCGCAGCTAAAGTTATTGAGATTAATGGGGGAGCGCAATCAATCCCAGTACTCGTTTTCGCAGATGGCACTCATTTAACTGAGCCATCAGATAACGATCTAAAGGCGAAGTTGCAAGCGCTAAATATTATTTAATCAATCTATTGGATGTGAAAGAGCGCAGCTGAAGTTGCTGCCGCTGATAGCACGACAACAGGAAATGGCGCACGCAAGATAAGCGCTAGGACTGCCACGCCTACGCCAGCCATTCTTTGATCTGAAATTAGGCGCGAATCTTTGGTGAATGTCTGCACCGCAACCAATGCGCTAAGCAGCGCGATTGGGATCAGCGAATTAATTTTTAGTATCCGAGGATGGGAAAGCCAACTCTTGGGAACGCTGTGGCCCAAATATTTAAGGATGAAGGCCAGAACGCTTGTACCAATCACAGCTAACCAGAATGGATCAACGTTATTTATCTCCATAAACTTGCTCGCAATCCAAAGAAGACTGCAAGTAAGGCAGTAGAAATAATCGGAACTCCCGGGACAAAGTAAGGCGTCATTGCTAACGCCAAAGCGCAGGCAGCGACTGCCAAGAAACGATCAGTCTTATTTACTAACCTCGGCCAAAGCAGCCCCAAAAATGCCGCCGGCACTGCAGCATCTAGCCCCCAAGCCGCTGGATCTCCCATCGCCTGCGCACCTAGTGCACCTGCTAGCGTGAAAATATTCCAGAAGATAAATACGCCAATTCCCGTAAGCCAAAATCCTTGGCGCATCTCGCGCAATCCGATTTTCTCTTGCGATAGCGCAACACCAGTAGATTCATCGATAGTTATTTGCGCTGCAAATATGCGACGTAGCCCCTTTACATTTAGAACTGGCGCCATACGAAGTCCATACAAAGTATTGCGAACACCTAACAAAGTTGCAGTTGCAATTCCACTTAGAGCACTACCTCCTGCTCCCAATACTCCAACGACAGCAAATTGAGATGCTCCTGTAAATGTGAGAAGTGAAAGTAGACAGCTCTGCCAGACAGAAAATCCTGCGGCAACTGAGGCGGCTCCAAAAGCAATTCCATATGCACCCACTGTGAGGGAGACGCTCAGGGATTGCGCAGCCGTGGCGCGGTTCACTCTAGACACGGGTGCATTCTGCCCTACATATCCTCGGCGAGGTAGCGCGTTCTCTATAAGGTTTCGCCTATGAGCCAGGAAATAATCTTTCGCGACGATGTAACTGTTGAACTGGTTAAAGCCAGCGCCAGCGATGCCGATGTAATTTGGGCAGCGCGCGTTTCAACTGCAGGTGAGCAATCGTTAGATGAAATCGGCGAAGATCCAGCACGCTCGGCAGGGCTGATCAACTATCTCGCCCGCGAACGTCATGGTTCCCCATTTGAGCACACCTCAATGACTTTCTTTATTAGCGCACCAATATTTGTCTTCCGCGAATTCATGCGCCACCGCATCGCTTCCTATAACGAGGAATCTGGTCGCTACCGCGAACTAAAACCAGTGTTTTATATTCCATCCAAAGAGCGCAAACTAATTCAAGTTGGAAAAACCGGCTCATACACTTTTGAAGAAGGCACCCAAGAACAATTTGATGTAACCGTTAAGGCAATGAAAGATGCGTACATAGTTGCATACGATAGTTATCAAAAAATGTTGGATGCCGGAGTCGCCCGCGAAGTAGCGCGCGCAGTGCTTCCAGTCGCAACATATTCT
>CAITKS010000158.1 GCA_903893085.1 uncultured Actinomycetes bacterium
CTCCGTCAGGATTGATTGCTTGGATATCTTCGAAACTCGCATTGAAGGGAAGCACATGGACTTCAACACCTCTGGCGGCTAGCGCGCGTGGAGTTGCACCTTTTATTCCAAGATCAATTGCCGCTACTGTAAATTTCTTTTCACCGACCGCTGGAACAATATACGTTTGATCAGTTGAAACATCCTCGCTTAAATAAGCGCCCGACATAACCGCTGTCTTTCGAACTTCAATAACCATCTCTTCTCGGGTTAATTCAACATCAGAGAAGATTCCAACACGCATTGCACCGCGATCACGCAGATGACGCGTTAAGGCACGCGTATCAATTCCCTGAATACCTACAATCGATTGCTCGATGAGTTCAACTTCTAAATCTTTTTCGCTACGCCAATTGCTCGTGATCGTGGAAGGATTTCGAACGACAAATCCAGCAACCCATATTTTGCGTGATTCGTTATCCGGAGTGTTGACTCCAGTATTTCCAATATGCGGTGCAGTCATTACGACAACTTGTCGGTGATAACTAGGATCGGTCAACGTTTCTTGGTATCCAGTCATACCTGTCTGAAAGACAGCCTCTCCGAAAGTGCGACCTGTCGCAGCCCATGACTTACCTTCAAAAACACGGCCATCGTCAAGGACGAGAAACGCTTTAGCCATCAGTTGCCACCTTTTTCTGATGCGCCACTATGAATCGAAGTCAGTTTCCCGTTTAGTAATGTTGGAAATCCTCTATAGAAAGTTCCTGTAACTACGCCTTGCAAATCCATTCCATGGAAAGGGGTATTGCGGCTTCGAGATGCCACCAAATCGCGATCTACTCGGAAAGTCTGAGACGGATTGATCAATGTAATGTTTGCAGTACCGCCTACCTTTAAAGCGTTACCGTGATCGGTATATCGTGCGACTCTTGCTGGAGCATAACTCATACGGTCGGCGACCGCTTCCCAATTCATTAAACCTGTCACAACCATAGTCTGATTAATAATAGAGAGAGCGCTTTCCAGACCTAGCATTCCGAAAGCTGCCTCCTGCCATTCGCATTCCTTCGCTTCTGCAGGATGAGGAGCATGATCGGTGGCAACTATGTCGATGGTTCCATCCGCCAATCCCTCACGCAGGGCTTCAACATCTCTCTGCGTACGCAACGGTGGATTAACTTTAAATATCGGGTCATAACTAAGTGCACTTTCATCGGTTAAGAGAAGGTGATGCGGCGTCACTTCGGCAGTTACATTAATTCCACGTGCTTTAGCCCAACGGATTATCTCTACTCCCCCAGCGGTCGTGAGATGACAAATATGTAAACGCGATTGAACGTGATCTGCCAATAAAACATCGCGCGCGATGATTGCTTCTTCGGCCACAGCCGGCCATCCCTTTAGGCCAAGACGAGAAGATATTTCACCCTCATTCATCTGTGCACCTTGCGTCAATCGTGGATCTTGCGCATGTTGGGCAATTACGCCATCGAATTTCTTCACATATTCCAAAGCTCTTCGCATGACTAGTGGATCGAAAACACAACTTCCGTCATCGCTAAAGACGCGAACCTGCGCGCGCGAATCTGCCATCGCGCCAATTTCCGATAACCGTTCTCCTTGCAACCCTTGTGTAACCGCGCCGATTGGAAAAACATCTGCGAAACCGGCGCTTTGACCGAGTGCATAAACCTGTTCAACTACTCCTGCAGTGTCAGCAACCGGTGAAGTATTTGCCATCGCAGACACGGCGACAAAGCCACCTTTGGCCGCTGCCATGGTTCCCGATAAAACAGTCTCGGCATCTTCCTTTCCAGGCTCACGTAAATGTGTATGCAGATCGACAAGTCCTGGGAGCGCGATGGATCCTTTGAGATCAACTTGCGTAAATCCTTGCGATGCAACAAGGTTTGCTGCGATTTCTAAGATCTTGCCATTTGAAATTTTAATGTCGCTCTTACTGCCATCGGGCAAGGTCAAGCCGGTCAAATGATAATTTGCGATACTCATGAATTGACTCCCAACTCAGAACCTTCTTGATTGCCGGCAAGTAACAAATATAAAATTGCCATCCGGATGCTCACACCATTTGTAACTTGTTCAACAATTACTGAACGGGCTCCATCTGCAGCATCTGCCGTAATTTCCAAACCGCGATTCATCGGGCCTGGGTGCATGACGATCGCTTCAGGTTTCATGGCTCGAATACGGTCGCTATTTAAACCGAAATATCTGGAATATTCTCGAGCATTTGGAAAATACAGCTCGTTCATTCGCTCTAACTGAATACGCAACATCATTATCGCGTCAACATTTGAGATAACTTCATCAAGATCGTAAGAGATTTGACATGGCCATGTATCAATTCCTACTGGCAAAAGCGTTGGTGGTGCAACCAGAATAACTTGAGCGCCAAGTTTAGATAAAAGAAGCACATTAGAACGTGCTACACGTGAATGAAGAACGTCACCGACGATGGCAACGCGTATACCGGTCAAATCATTGGCTCCTTTGGAGAGATGCTTTCTTACTGTGAAGGCATCTAGTAGCGCTTGGCTGGGATGTTCATGCGTTCCATCGCCTGCGTTGATTACCGATCCTGACATCCACTTTGAATCTGCAAGGCGTTGTGCTGCACCAGAGGCTCCATGACGAATGATCACCGCATCGGCTCCCATAGCCTGAAGGGTTTGTGCAGTGTCCTTTAAAGATTCGCCTTTGCTAATACTCGAACCTTTGGCAGAGAAATTAATAACATCTGCAGAAAGTCGCTTTGCCGCAGCCTCAAAAGAAATTCGAGTTCTAGTTGAATCCTCAGCAAAGAGATTCACTATCGTGCGTCCACGTAGCGTGGGCAGCTTTTTCATTGGTCCATCACTTACTCTTGCTAATTCTTGGGCGGTATCGAGGATAGAAATCGCTTCAACTTTCGAAATATCATTTATCGATAACAAATGCTTCATGAAGTTGGCCCTTCTATCAAAACTTCATCAGCACCATCTAGTTCACTTAGGTGAACAACTACGCTCTGCTCGATCGAAGTCGGTAAATTCTTACCAACGAAATCCGCTCTAATGGGTAGCTGGCGGTGTCCGCGATCAACTAGAACCGCCAGTTGAACTGATTTAGGTCGTCCGATTTCACCGAGGGCATCGAGGGCGGCACGGATAGTTCTTCCGGAAAAGAGAACATCATCGATAAGGATGACATCTCGGCCCTCTACGCCAAGAGTAGGAATCACAGTTGGCATTAGCGCGCGAGGGGCTCTAAGTCTTAAATCATCACGGTGCAGTGTTATATCCAACGTTCCCATCTGAACGCTGGTGCCTTCAATCGATTCAATCGCTGCCGCAATTCTCTTGGCAAGATGCGCGCCTCGAGTTGGAATTCCCAACAAAGTTATATTTGATGAGCCGGAATTACGTTCCAAGATTTCATGGGATATACGAATCAGCGCACGTGCAATATCTGGCGCAGGCAGGGCAAGGCTCATTTAAATCTCCTTCCCCGCCTCGCAGGACGGGTCGTTAAAGGATGTTGGCAAATGATACATCCCAATTGCATCATCCTGTGGATAGCCCGCGACACGCTTGGATTAAGCGCTCTAGCCTTGCTCGATGACCAATACAGCAGCTTTCATCCAGCCCACTAACGCATCCGTTGCCAAACGAATCCGCGCCTTACGTAAGGCGCGGGGTTGGACCTTGCATGATGTTGAAACCCAAACGGGTGGTTCGATAAAGGCAGTCGTAATGGGTTCATACGAACGTGGATCTCGAGCCCTGTCGCTGGCGCGTTCTATTGAAATCGCCAATCTTTTTGCAATCCCAATCGCCAATCTTCTGGGGGATTTTTCGCGCACAGATTCAACAGCCACCGTCTCGTTAACGATTGATCAGCGACGCTTAACTCAGATGATCACCGCCGGTGCTGACGAGAGAGCTTTAGTCCTTCAGCCATTTATTAGCGCTATCGCAGCGCGTCGAGGAGATTGGAACGGTGAAGTGCTGACTCTGCGCGCGAGTGATTTTGACACTCTGACTCTTATTTTTCAGTTAACTTTGCCTGAACTAAAACAATGGTTAACGCAAAACAAACTTGCCTTGATTTCGCTTAAATAGCCAAACTTTCTTTAATGTTCGAAATTCTTCCGAGCACGCCGTGGATATACCCAGCAGAATCATCAGTAGAAAGTTCTCTTGCTAAATTCAGAGCTTCATCAATGGCAACGGCATCATCAAGATCTTTACACCAAAGAATTTCATATATACCAAGTCGTAAAATATTGCGATCAACTGCAGGCAAACGATCCATATCCCAACCCTGCGCGTAGGTAGAGATCAATTCATCAATTTTTCTGCGGTTATCTGCAATTCCAGATATCAACTCTTTTGTATACTCTCGAATTGGGCGTGAATCAGGTCCCTCTTCGACAACATCACGAAGGGCAAGTAAATCGGCAGGCTCTTGCCCGCGTATATCACCTTCATAGAGCAGATCAAGGCTCTGCTTACGAGCCTTACTTCGTGCTGACACTAGTTGGCGCGACCCTGGTATGAACCATCGCGTGTGTCTACTAGAACTTTCTC
>CAITKS010000159.1 GCA_903893085.1 uncultured Actinomycetes bacterium
CAAGATTCTTAACGTGCAGAAAGCATCACTTTCTCAGATGCTCGATAACTCTGAATGCGCATCGATTATTCAAGTAATTGGCGCAGGCTCCGGAAAATCATTTGAACTAGCCGATGCTCGCTACGGCCGCATTATCTTGATGTCTGATGCTGACGTCGATGGCGCCCACATCCGATGCCTTCTTCTTACGCTGCTATTCCGTTATATGAAGCCGATGATCGATGATGGTCGCGTTTTCGCTGCTATTCCACCCCTGCACCGTATTGAACTTATGGGTGGCGGCGGCAAAAAGGGTGAATACATCTATACATACTCAGATGATGAGATGACGAAGTTAACTGCAGATTTAAAGAAGTCCGGCAAGAAGTGGAAAGAGCCAATCCAGCGCTATAAAGGTCTGGGCGAAATGGATGCTGATCAACTGCGCGAGACAACAATGGATCCTGCTGCGCGCACTTTGCGCCGTATAACAATTTCAGATGCAGCAGCTGCCGAATCAATGTTTGAACTTTTGATGGGCAACGACGTTGCACCCCGTAAAGAATTTATCTCAACTGCAGAAATCGATCGCGATCGGATCGACGCTTAACCCCTTATTAATCGATTGCAACCAGATCGAAGTATTCATCTTTCCAAATATCTTCATCGCCATCAGGTAGCAAGATCACACGCTCAGGTTTTAAAGCCTGTACGGCGCCTTCATCGTGAGAAACCATGATTACTGCGCCTTGATACTCACCAAGTGCACCCAAGATTTCCTCGCGAGATGCTGGATCTAAGTTATTTGTTGGCTCATCAAGGAGAAGCACGTTTGCAGCCGAGACAACCAAAGTGGCCAATGCCAAACGAGTTCGCTCGCCACCAGATAAGACTTTAACTGGCTTATGAACATCATCGCCAACAAATAGGAATGAACCAAGCACGTTGCGTGCTTCAGGTTCGCGCAGGTCATCTTTCGAAGACATCATGTTTTCGAGGATTGTGCGATCGAAATCGAGCATTTCATGTTCCTGTGCGTAATAACCAAGTTTTAAACCGTGGCCGTGTTCGACTTTTCCGGTATCTGATTCGAGTTGGTTAGCCAGAATCTTAAGAAGAGTTGTTTTTCCGGCGCCGTTAAGTCCCAAGATAACAACGCGTGAGCCTTTATCGATAACACAGGAAATGTCGGTGAAAATTTCAAGGGATCCATAGTTCTTAGAAAGTTCTTCACCAGATAGGGGAGTCTTTCCACAAGGTGCTGGGGTGGGAAAGCGCAGTTTTGCAACCTTATCTTTAACGCGAACATCATCAAGTGATGAACGAAGTTTTTCAGCGCGACGCAACATTCCTTGTGCAGCCGTTGCCTTTGACGCTTTGGCGCGCATTTTCTCGCCCTGCTTCTGCAAGATTTCCGCCTTCTTCTCGGCGTTAGCGCGCTCTTTCTTGCGGCGATGTTCATCTTGTTCGCGTTGTAACAAGTATTGCTTCCAACCCAAGTTATAGACATCGATGACGTTGCGGTTGCCATCTATGTAAAAGACTTTATTTACAACCTGTTCGATCAGGTTTACATCGTGAGAGATGATGACAAGTCCACCGGAGTATGTACTCAAGTAGTTGCGTAGCCAGATAATGGAATCGGCATCTAAGTGGTTTGTTGGCTCATCCAGCAAAAGTGTTTCGGCGCCTGAAAAGAGAATGCGAGCAAGTTCGATACGACGACGTTGACCGCCAGATAAAGTGTCGAGTTGATTTCCAAATACTGCTTCAGATACACCGAGTGAAGTTGCGATTGCTTCAGCTTCAGCGGTTGCGGCG
>CAITKS010000160.1 GCA_903893085.1 uncultured Actinomycetes bacterium
ATCTAGAGACTTCCATCGGTGGTCGCCATCAAAGACGGTTGCATAATCTTTCTTGAACATTTCAGATGAAATGGATGAATCAATAACATCTTGAATCTCTTTCGCACTTGGCCAAATATCGGCAAGAAGTACTTCATTTCCATCTTTATCGGTACCGAGTGAATCCTTTTCGAAGTCATGGTTCATCGTTCCGGCAAGTGCGTATGCAACAACTAGCGGAGGCGATGCCAAATAGTTCATCTTTACATCTGGGCTAATTCGTCCTTCAAAGTTTCTATTGCCTGAAAGAACTGCAGTTACTGCTAAATCGTGTTCGTTAACAGATTTGCTGATTTCTATCGGCAGCGGACCAGAGTTTCCGATACACGTAACGCATCCATATCCAACCAAATTAAAGCCAAGCGCTTCCATGTATTTTGTTAAGTCAGCGCGATCGTAATAATCGGTAACAACTTTCGATCCTGGCGCCAGTGTGGTCTTAACCCAAGGCTTGGATGTGAGACCACGTTCTACCGCTTTTTTAGCAAGCAGGGCCGCACCAATCATTACCGATGGATTTGATGTGTTTGTGCAAGATGTAATTGAGGCAATTACGACGTCGCCATTTTTAATGGTTGTCGCCTTCGCGCCAACGTTAACTGGATAAGCCTCTTTACCGGTCTTATCTGTGAAGTAAGTTGGAAGAACTTTTTCAAAAGATGACTTAGATGCACTGAGTGAAATGCGATCTTGCGGGCGCTTGGGACCAGATATCGAAGGAACGACTGTCGACAGATCAAGCTCTACATGTTCTGAAAAACGAGGACTAACTGAGGGGTCATGCCACATGCCCTGTGCCTTGGCATATTGCTCAACGAGTGCAACTTGATCCTCGCTACGACCTGTCAAACGCAAGTAACGCAGCGTTTCATCATCGATAGGAAATATTGCGCAAGTAGAACCGTATTCAGGGCTCATATTTCCAATCGTTGTGCGATTGGCCATAGGAACTGAAACAACACCTGGACCATAGAATTCAACAAATTTTCCAACCACACCATGCTTACGCAGAATTTCCGTAATTGTTAGCGCCATATCTGTGGCAGTTGTTCCAACAGGAAGTGCTCCACTTAACTTAAATCCAACAACTCGAGGAATTAACATCGAAACTGGTTGACCCAACAGTGCTGCTTCTGCCTCGATGCCACCAACGCCCCAGCCAAGGACGCCGAGCCCATTAACCATCGTTGTATGTGAATCGGTACCTACAACCGTGTCTGGGTAAGCACGTAAAACTCCATTTACAGAACGTGTCATTACAACTCGAGCTAAATACTCAATATTTACTTGGTGAACGATCCCGGTACCGGGTGGAACTACTTTGAATTCATCGAAGGCACCTTGTCCCCAACGCAAGAAGCGATAACGCTCACGATTGCGTTCATATTCAATGTCAGTGTTCTTCTCAAATGAATCTTTGGTGCCAAAGACATCGGCGATAACTGAGTGATCAATAACTAATTCAGCGGGCGCCAAAGGATTAACTTTTGCCGGGTCTCCCCCAAGATCAACTATTGCTTCTCGCATGGTTGCAAGATCTACGATGCAAGGGACTCCGGTGAAATCTTGCATCACTACGCGTGCGGGGGTGAATTGAATTTCAGTATCGGGTTCAATCGATGGATCCCATTGCGCCAACGCCTTGATGTGATCGACAGTGATGTTTGCGCCATCTTCGGTACGAAGTAAATTTTCGAGTAGGACTTTGAGTGAGAAAGGTAGGTTCGCTGCACCTTCGACCTTGGAAATATCAAATATTTCAAAATCTTTTCCAGCAACGTTTAAGTTCTTCTTTGCACCTAATGAATTCTTACTCATTTTATGTCCCTAACTCATTTTATCTTGACGTCAAGATACCTTAACTGAGGTAAATAGCGCAACAGATTCGATGTGGTGTGTCATAGGGAATAGGTCGAAAGCACGCATTTCTTGCAATTTGTATCCCGCATCGTCCAAATAATTTGTATCGCGTGCCAACGCAGCAGGATCACAGGCAACATAAACAATCGACCTTGGTTTCAGTGATGCCATTGCACTGACCACATCTTTCCCCGCACCTTCGCGCGGTGGGTCAAGAACTACAACATCTGCTTTTGAAAAACGGGGAAGTAATTTCGCAACATCGCCTGTGTGTACCGAAACGTTCGGGTAATCTGCAAAGTTACGCATCGCATCTGCGGTTGCGCTCTTGCTGCCTTCAACCAGATCAACGCTGCCAGTGTCGCCAATAACTTCCAAGAACTGCGAAGTAAATAAACCGACTCCACCATATAGATCAAGAACTTTGTCACCTGCTTTCAATTTTGCGTACTCCAATACAACCTCGGAAAGTACGGTCGGCGCTAATTTGTGGCTCTGCCAAAATGATCGCTGCGAGACTTCTAGAGCAAATCCGTTTACATCGTACTTTGCGGTATCGACTCCTTCGCTAGTGCGCACAGGTGCTTCATCTCGTGTGTATCCCGTAGCAATTGTGCGTTCTCCAGATGTAGAGATCGAAACCTCTACCCGGAGATCGCCTTTCCAGCGTCTTGAACTTAACTCTTGATATTTGATTTCGGGTGCAAGAATTCGACAATCACTTACGGCAATTACCTTATTGCTACGCGCTTGCTTAAAACCTAGATCTCCATTGCGTGTAGTGACAGCGTTAAATCTTGTTCTATAACCAAGGGCTGCACCAACTTCCTCCACCTCAACTTCGATTTCTCTCTTGGCAATTCTTGAGAATTGTTCAGTTATCACTTCACTCTTTAACTGACGTTGGCGAGGCAGAGAAATATGTTGAAAGTCGCAACCACCACAGCCCGCACGGTGAGCGAATTGACAAGGGGCAACGACTCGATCAGGCGAAGCTTTGATTATTGAAACAACGTCGGCGCGATTAAACGAACTTCCGGTTCCGGTGATTTCTATTTCAACTTCTTCGCCTGGAATTCCATGGCGTACAAATATCACCGCGCCCAAATGCCGAACGATGAAGTGGCCACCGTGCGCGACTTTTTCTACGGTAACTACAAAACGATCTCCCACCGCAAGGTCAACGCGGCCGGTCGAATTTTGCTGGTTAGCCCCGTTGGTTGTCATAAAGGTAAGCCTAAGGGTGTAAGTTAAACCTTGTGCACGTTGTGATTATGGGATGCGGTCGAGTTGGTTCTTCTTTAGCAACCGAACTCGAAGCCGCTGGACATTCTGTTGCGATAATTGATCAATCTCGCGAAGCCTTCCGTAGACTTGGCCCCGACTTTAAAGGTCGCACTATTTCTGGTGTGGGTTTTGATCGTGATACCTTGCTGGAAGCTGGTATTGAAACCGCCGATGCATTTGCCGCAGTAAGTAATGGCGATAACTCAAATATTTTGGCTGCGCGTGTCGCACGTGAAACTTACGGCGTTGCCAATGTTGTTGCTCGAATTTACGATCCAGGACGTGCAGAAATTTACCAGCGCTTGGGTATCCCGACTGTAGCAACTGTTATTTGGGCTACAGACCAAATTTTGCGTCGCCTACTCCCAGAAGGTTCTCGTTCTGAATGGCGCGATGCCAGCGGTTCCATCCAACTTTGCGAGATGCATCCACATAAAGATTGGTTTGGTTCACCAATCACGGTGATTGAAGAGGCAACCGGAACTCGTGTTGCATTCATTACTCGCTTAGGTGAAGGATTGATCCCAGACACTCACACCGTGTTACAAGAGGGCGACTTAATTCACGTCACCGTGCGCGATGAAGATATTGCAAAGGTAGAAATCATTTTGGCTCGCTCCCCGGAGGATCACTCATGAGAATTGCCATCGCTGGAGCGGGAAATGTTGGTCGCGCAATCGCTCGCGAACTCCTTGATAACGGTCATCAGGTATTACTAATCGACCGCGATCCTAAAGCTTTAAAAATGGAATCTGTTCCGGATGCTGAATGGTTAATGGCTGATGCATGCGAAATCACTTCACTGGATAAGGCAGTTCTAAATAACTGTCAGGTATTAGTTGCAGCAACTGGGGACGACAAAGTTAATCTCGTTGCTTCCTTGCTAGCCAAGACTGAATACGGCGTCCCCCGTGTTGTGGCGCGTATTAATCATCCAAAGAACGAATGGTTGTTTGATTCCTCATGGGGCGTAGACGTTGCAGTTTCAACGCCTCGTATAATTTCTGCACTAGTTGAAGAAGCAGTTAGCGTCGGTGATGTTGTTCGCTTATTCTCATTCCGAAAAGGACAAGCCAACTTAGTAGAACTAACTTTGCCTGATACATCTAGCTGTATCGGAAAGACGGTTGAAGAAATA
>CAITKS010000161.1 GCA_903893085.1 uncultured Actinomycetes bacterium
ATGGCAGAGCGTTATATCCGCAGCCTCATTGACTGTCCAGACATTTAGCTTTCTACCCGTGCTCTTTATTCGTTGTGCCAACGCTGCATTTTTACGAAGCAGATTAATTCCTGGACCTATGGATTGGGCCGATGAATAGCGAGCAGTAAACCAAGGTGTGTGATCGTGCAATAAGTAAGTAGTTGCTAACTCTTTATTTAAAGCCTTTATTTTCTCAATTGCAAACCATGAAAACGACATCACATTTATATCGATTTCGGCTTTTTTAATGCGGGAACTTTCATTTCTTAATTTTTTGACGGTAACTTCTTCAATTTCGGTGCGCGATGGAACTGGATGTTTTGTCTCTAGCAATAGCGACTTCTTTTCGCTGATTGCAAAATCTATGAAATCATCAAATGTGAGGATCTGCGGATAAATTGCTTTAAGTTTTTTTAACTTTGTCTCAGCGACAACGGCATCGTTATCCGCTATGCGTTTTAAATCTGCGTCATGCCACAAAATTGCAACGCCATCTTTGGTAAGTCGCAGATCGCATTCGAAACCATCGGCGCCTTGCTTGACCGCGTTTTCATAGGCCAGCGCTGTCATCTCGGGGTAATCATGAGATGCCCCGCGGTGAGCGTAGATCTTCATAGTTCGAGATTAACACCATTAGGCTAAGCGGCATGAGCCAGCTGTATTTTCAATGCGCCGCTCGTTCGGCTGTCGGCTTAGTGCGCAACGGTAACGAAGATTCGGCGCTGACTGGTTCACAATTAATCGCGGTTGCCGATGGCATGGGTGGTCATGCCGGCGGTGAAGTGGCATCATCGGTTGCAATCAATACATTGGCAGAAATTGCGCCGACCTTTACCAATGCAGATATAGATGCTGATTCAGCCAGTGACTTATTCTTAAATTCACTTCACACCATTGATTCTCAAATTCACCTCGTTGCACAGGATGAACCACAGCTCTCTGGAATGGGAACAACCCTTACATCTTTATTTATCTCTGGAACAGAAATATCACTTCTGCATATCGGCGATTCAAGGGCATATCGCTTACGGGGCAGCGATTTAGAACAGCTAAGCGCTGACCACACTGTCTTACAAGAGTTACTTAATAAAGGAATCATCTCTGAATCTGAGGCGCAAGATCATCCGCAAAGGTCGATGCTGACCCAAGCGTTGATGGGTGAAGGAAATCTCGAGCCAGCGCTACTAGTTTTCGAAGGAAAAATTAAGGATCGCTACTTAGTATGCAGTGACGGACTCACTGGAGTCCTAACTGATAAGGAAATTAAATCTTTGATCAAAGGTAAGGACGCCGCGGTTGCAGTTGATGCGCTGGTAGATGCCACATATGTAAACGGTGCACCCGATAACGTAACCATCATTATCGCTGACGTGGTTGAATCAAGTTCGACTGAAGTTGAAAAGATTGGAGCGGCCAAAGCATGATGGATAAAATTTTGGGCGCCCGCTATCAACTTGGCGAAATGATTGGCACTGGCGGAATGGCCGATGTTTACATTGCACAAGATCAACGTTTATCTCGCAAAGTAGCGGTAAAAATTCTGCGCAGTGATCTAGCGAAAGATCCCACATTCGTTTCTCGCTTCAGAAAAGAAGCCAAGGCCGCCGCAGGTTTAAATCATCCCGGCATAGTCGCTGTTTATGATTCTGGGGAAGAACCTGCTCCATACATAGTTATGGAATTAGTCTCTGGACATACTTTGCGCGAATTAATTCATGGCGGCGAAAGATTGCCACTTGATCGCGCACTTGAAATTGGCGCCGGAATCCTGGAAGCGCTCGATTATTCACACCAACGCGGCATTGTGCACCGTGACATTAAGCCTGCAAACGTCATGATCACCGATAAAGGTGATGTGAAGGTGATGGACTTTGGAATAGCGCGTGCAATGGATGATCTGGGTGCGACTTTAACTAGCACTTGGAATGTTGTTGGAACCGCACAATATCTTTCACCTGAACAAGCGCTTGGTGAAATTGCAGATACACCTACTGATATTTACTCAACTGGGTGCTTGCTATATGAATTACTTACAGGACGTCCGCCATTTAGTGGTGAAACTCCAGTTTCAATTGCATACCAACATGTTTCGGGAGTACACATTCCAGCACGACAGGTGCAAGCAGATCTTCCTGAAAGTGTCGAAGTTTTGTTGGCAGTTGCCCTCGCCAAGAAACCAGAAGACCGTTACGAATCTGCAAGTGCGATGTTGCAAGACATTAACAAGATTCGTGCCGGACAAAATATTTCTACCAAAATTGCGCGTGCTCCACTGGCGTCGCGCCGCACCATAATCCTTACAGGCCTTGCAGTTCTAGCTGCTGGAATTGCAGCAGTTGTCGGGCTTTCTCTTAATGGCGGTTCCACACCTTCCTTGGGCAATGCGATCCCCAACGTGGTTGGTTTAACGGAAATTGAAGCTCGTGCGCTCTTGGGTGATTACACAGTTACGGTTCAACGAGCACACGATCCGCGAATTCCTATAGATCGCATAGCCAGTCAAATTCCACTTGCTACAACACAGGCAACCAAAGGATCAGCAGTTACTTTAACTATCTCTGATGGTCCGGGAGATGCGATCGTTCCTGATGATTTAGTTGGTATGTCTTTAATTGATGCGCGCGCACTGCTTGCGGCCGCTGGCTTAGTTATCTCAAAAACTGAGGCTGCTCCATCTGATGAAGTACAGGGAACAGTGCTTAGCGTTACTCCTGAACCTGGTTCAAAAATTACAGCAGGTTCTGGCGTTGTTCTAACCATCGCTAGCGGTGAAGTTGAAGTTCCAAACTTAATTGGTGTTGAAGCAATTCAGGCTAAGACTTTGTTGATTCAGGCTGGTTTCTTAGTTCGCGAATTCAATGATTACGACGCGGCACAAGCAATTGGTGTTGTAATTAGACAAGCACCAGATCCTGGCACAACACAAACTATTGGTAAGCCAGTAACAATTACAATTAACAAAGCGCCGTAATTTAAGCGTTGCGTCCAACCACTGGCGAAAGTCCAACTGACTTGGCGAGCGCACCTGCGTCACCACATTGCACTAACCAGTTAGCTAACATTAAATGTCCATGTTCAGTTAATACTGATTCGGGATGGAACTGAACTCCCTCAATCGGCAGACTCTTATGTCGAAGAGACATAACAACACCTGATTCGGTGGCACCAGTAATCTCAAGGACATCAGTGACAGTGTCGCGTTCGACAGCAAGTGAGTGATAACGAGTTGCGGTAAATGGTGAAGGTAATTTTTGCAAAACGCCTTTGCCTTCGTGAATTACTTGTGATGTTTTTCCATGGAGTAATTCTGGTGCTCGAGAAACAGTTGCACCAAAGGCGACTGCAATCGCTTGATGTCCTAAACAAACTCCGAATAAAGGAATCTTCTTCTCGGCGCAATAATTAATCATCTCGATGCTAACGCCAGCTTCTTCTGGAGTTCCAGGACCTGGTGAAATTAAAACACCGTCGTAATTA
>CAITKS010000162.1 GCA_903893085.1 uncultured Actinomycetes bacterium
CCCGATGGCGAAGAGATTGTCGAAATCAAATGGTTATCGCGCAGTGACCTAAAGGCACAAGTTGCCGACGGTTCACTTTCAATGCCACCATCCATGTCGGTTTCGCGGAAAATGATTGACCGCTGGCTAACGAAATGAGCGATGAAACCGGCAATATTCGCGCCGATGAAATCTTGGCGGCGCTAGATAACGATCAGAAAGCGGTAGCGCTAGCTTCGCGTGGACCAGTTTGCGTAATCGCGGGCGCTGGCACAGGAAAAACTCGTGCAATTACGCATCGCATTGCCTATGCCGCAGCCATTGGAACCATGGATCCGCAGAAAGTATTGGCACTGACCTTTACCTCACGTGCGGCTGGTGAAATGCGTACGCGCCTTCGCGCACTCGGAGTTCCAACGGTTGCAGCACGCACAATTCACGCGGCAGCACTTAAACAATTGATCTATTTCTGGCCCAGTGTTTTCGGTGGGCGAGTTCCAGAGCTAATGACAGCGAAGGCCGGTTTTATCGGAGAGGCGATAAATCGCGCGGGCCTATCTGGTGAATTACGGGCAACCTCACGCGAATTAATGCGCGATATTGCAAGTGAGATTGAGTGGGCGAAAGTTTCTCAAGTAGCGCCTGAAGATTTTGTAAATGAGATCAGCAAGCGCACCCAGAAACCAAGAGTAAGTGCTGAAAAATTGGCACAGGTTTACACAGCTTATGAAAGTGTGAAGAAGCAAGAATTAGCCATTGATTTTGAGGATGTCCTTTTGTTAACCGCTGCGATGCTTGAGGAAGAGCGCAACGTTCGTGAGCGAGTGCAAGATCAATATCGCTATTTCACAATTGATGAGTACCAAGATATTTCGCCAGTCCAGCAGCGTTTGATAAATGCTTGGCTAGGATCACGCCAAGATATATGCGTCGTAGGTGACCCTGCGCAAACGATTTATTCATTTGCTGGTGCAACCCCAGTATTTCTAAATAGTTTCACCCAGCGCTTTCCCGATGCCGAAGTAATTCGCTTAAGCACTGGTTACCGCTCCACCCCTGAAATAACCTTTGCCGCCAATGCACTTTTACGTCATGGTTCGATGGGCCAAGAGCTCGTTGCACTAAATGATCACGGTACAAAGCCAAGCGTTGATGGATATGCCAATGAAGATGCCGAAATCGCTGGTGTTCTGGCGCAAATAACTGAGCTCTTAAACACTGGAACTCAGGCGCAAGAGATCGCAATATTGGCGCGAACCAATAACCAGTTAAAAGGTGTAGAACGCGCTATGAATAAATCAGGTCTGCCATATCAAGTTCGCAGTACCGAAAGATTTTTCGACCGCCAAGATGTTCGCGATTTTCTCAAAGAAGTGCGCCGTGCATCTGTTCTGCCTACCGAAGGTGTTTCATGGATTGATGAATTACGCACTATCGCGCAACCATTTTTAACTGGCGAGAGCATCGATGGCATTGCGGCGTTGTTGCACTTGGCGCGTGAACTAGATGGCGACAATAGTTTTAGCCCAAAGACTCTGCGCAGTTATTTACGCGAAATTGAAGACCGCGTTCAGCAGAACAACCCGCCAACCATGCCGGTAATTACGCTGGCAACTTTGCATGCGGCAAAGGGTTTGGAATGGGAACGCGTGTTTTTGATTGGGGCATCCGAAGGGATTCTGCCCCTTGATGAGCAGATTGATGAAGAACGCCGCCTGTTCTATGTTGGAATGACGCGAGCTAAAGTGGATCTACACATAAGTCACCGCCAAAACCCGAGCCGTTTCCTGCGTGAGGCGGGCCTGCTCGCTTGATTTCCTGCGCTTAATTTAATTAAGTTGCACAGATCACTATCTGTGGTTTACCCTTGCCTATCACCAAACTGGTGAAGGTCAATATAGGCGAAGAAGGAGAATGAACGATGTTTCTTACATCTAAGCCATTCACCACAGCACGCGTTACACGCGGTGCTGCTACTTCGCCTGCCAATTTCCATGCGACTACAAAGAAGCATTCAAATTGGCCCGCAGCGTCAAAGCCAGCGTTTTACGCAGCTTTTTACGCCGTGGATGAGGCCACAGGAGGTTCAATCGGATAATCCCGATAGACGCCAAACCTAAGGCCTCAACTCCACAAAGGAGTTGAAGGCCTTTTTTTATTATCCAAAAGCAACCAAACC
>CAITKS010000163.1 GCA_903893085.1 uncultured Actinomycetes bacterium
AATTTTTCCCATTATTACTTCTCGATTACAGCGAGAATGTCACGGGCTGAAAGTACGAGGTACTCCTCGTTGTTGTACTTAACTTCAGTTCCGCCGTACTTGCTGTAGAGAACAACGTCTCCGACCTTTACATCCATAGGAACGCGAACTCCATCATCAAAGCGACCAGGACCTACGGCTACAACGGTGCCTTCCTGTGGCTTCTCTTTTGCAGTGTCAGGAATTACGAGTCCTGATGCTGTTGTTGTCTCGGCCTCTGATGCCTTGACGACGATGCGATCTTCGAGTGGCTTGATGGCTACTGCCATGGTGATGCTCCTTCAATTAGCAGTGTGGGGGTTAGAGTGCTAACTGTAGTTCTAGAGGGCAACCCGTTCAACTTGGAGGGAAGAATCAGCATCAAAGGCTTGGGGGCCAGGGGCGCGGCCAGCGGTGACCATCAAGGAGCCAAGGGCAGCCACCATCGCCCCGTTATCGGTGCAAAGGGCTGGGCTTGGAATCCGCAGACGTATGCCGGCCTTGGCGCAACGTTCTTCGGCGACTGCGCGAAGGCGAGAATTGGCGGCTACGCCACCTGCGATGACAAGTGAATCAATTCCGGTTGCTTTACATGCAGCAAGTGATTTCAAAAGCAGAACGTCAACGATTGATTCTTGGAAAGATGCGGCAACATCTCCCCTTTTGTAATCCGGCGTGCTTTCTAAATAACGCGCAACCGCGGTCTTTAGACCTGAGAATGAAAAATCATAAGGGCGAGTTGCCCAATCGTTGCTAGTTGTTAAGCCGCGTGGAAAATCTATAGCGCTGGCGGAACCAGATTGCGCAGTGCGATCAATTGCTGGGCCGCCAGGAAAACCAAGTCCCATAACGCGAGAGATTTTATCGAAAGCCTCCCCCGCAGCATCATCCATAGTTGCACCTAGCTTGGTGATCTTTGATGTGATGTCATCGACTTGTAGCAAAGATGAATGTCCACCGCTTACCAGCAGCGCAATTGTTGGATCAGTCGGTTGATCATGCGTTAAATAATCTACAGAAATATGCGCAGCTAAATGGTTCACACCATATAAAGGTTTACCAAGCCCGAGTGCCAAACCGCTTGCGGATGCAACACCAACAAGAAGTGCGCCAACTAATCCAGGACCAGCGGTAACCGCCACTGCATCAATATCTTTAAGAGAAATCTGGGCATCTTTCACCGCTTTTTCAATACTTGGCAGCATCGCTTCTAAATGCGCGCGGCTGGCTATTTCAGGAACAACTCCCCCGAAACGGGCATGTTCTTCAACGCTTGATGCGATGACATTTGCCAGCAAAGTGCGACCTCGAACAATGCCGATCGCTGTTTCATCGCAAGATGTTTCTATCCCTAAAACAATTGGTTCGCTCATGCGCCAAATTCCTTACGCATAACAAGTGCATCAAGGCCGGTCCCATAATAATTCTTACGAGTTGAAATCCTTTGATAACCCAACTTTTCATAAAGTGCGATGGCACCTGCATTTTCAACGCCAACTTCGAGCATCATCGCCGATGCCTGCTTGGCTTTTGACCATATCTCGAGTTCATTCATAAAGTGGCTAGCTATTCCTTGGCGTACATATTCAGGCAGAACTGCAACGGTTAAGACATCTGCTTCAACACCAGGGGCTACAACCAATACCGCGGCATAACCAACTATTTGATCTTCTTTATTTGTAGCCACTAAGAAATGTCGTATCGTCGGAACGCCTTCAAATGCTTCCTTGAACTGGCCGGTTGTCCAAGGTGAGTCTGCAAATAGAACTCGCTCCATTGAGACTAGTACCGGAAGATCTAATTGAATTGCGGCGCGGTAGGAAATCATGTGCGCTCCGCAGTTGGCACAGCATCTGGACGACGCAAATACATTGGCTCGGTGATGTTCTGTGAAGAACTTAGCGCTACCAGTTTCTTTAGATCTGGATATTGATCAATTATGAAATTTTGTACATCTTGAGGCTTGCTTACTGCAGGGCCAGCAATGCGTTGTCCATCTTTATAGCTTGCCCAATAAATCTCTTTACGCCGTGCATCAATGGCAACGGTGTATTCGCTTTCCGCAATAGCTATTGCATCTAGCGAACAAACACCAACGACGGGTATTGCCCGCGCAAGTGCAAAAGTATGAGCAAAAGTTATCCCAACGCGTAAACCAGTAAATGGACCAGGTCCCATGCCAATGACTACCTGATCTGGTTTGGCGCAGATTTCTAAAGCCTTTGCGACAAGTTCGGTAATCGCAAATCCGTGTTCGGTTGCGCCTTCATGAAAGCCCTCGAATAGAACTTTTCCATCCTCGATCACTCCCACGATGGTGCGAGCGGTTGCGGTATCTATCGCAAGCGAAATAGTCATAACTTCAAACCTGACCAACGTGGACCAATTGTGCGAATCGTTATCACTCGCTCATCATCGCTTCGATCAATATCTATTTCTAAACGCTCATCTGATAACCGCGCGGATTCGGCGCCGCCCCATTCGATAACTGTTACCGATACTTCGCGAGCAGCATCAAGATCTAAGTCATCTAAGTAAAGAGCTGCGTTGCCACTTTCTAGAAGGCGATAAGCATCAACATGGATTAACGGCAGATCGCCTTTATGGGTTCGTGAGATAACAAAGGTGGGGGATGTAACTTCGGTAAAGCCGAGGGCAGAACCGATCCCTTGTGCCAAAACTGTCTTGCCAGCACCAAGTGGGCCATTTAAAAGGATTAGATCACCGGCGCGAAGTTGTGCGCCAATTTTTTCGCCAAGGCCAAACATCTCTTGCGCCGTTGCGATATTCATAATGCTCAAGGGTACTAGTGAAAAAGAAACAGGGGCCGCGCTTTCGCGCGACCCCTGTTACGTAGGATCTTTTCTACAACAAATTAATTACTTGTTGTAGTACTTCATCCATGGGTATGCAGTGCCACGATCGATTTCAAGGCCTTTAGCCTTGTTTACCTTCGATAGTTGAGCACCGTTCCATGGCAAGTTGCCAGTCTCGGCTGCAGCAAGTGCAGTGTCGATGACTAACTTGTATTGAGCCATTGTGAAGTTGGTGTGTCCAGTGCCTGGTGTTCCAGCAATTGAAACTGGAAGATTGTCAGCATCGAACTTTGACCATGACTTTGGCGTTACGCTCCAAAGAACTTGCAACTTACGAACTGGTGCTTTGTAGGCACCGCTCTTCTGTGCAGCCTTCTTTGCGGCAGCCTTTTCCGCTGCGAAATCTTCTTCGTATAGATCAGATATACGTTGAACAATTCCGGCAGGTTCGATGGGATCGTGCTGACCGATCATCATCACTGTTGGGACTTTGATCTTGCCAGTGCTTTGATACAGAGCAGCGTTTTTCGTAGCTGCTGCGGCATCAGGCTTAACACGTGGTGCATCTGGGTTAAGTGGATTAAGTGTTGCAAGCATTGCGGTAATCGCACCGTTGCCACTTAAGCCTGCGTTATAGACAGTACGATCTTCATCGCTTAACTGCTTTGAATAATCAGTCTTCTGATTATCTCCCCAGATTCCACCCATCTTGGCTTCCATATCGCGAGCGCCAAGTAATGAGTAACCCAAAACGCCAGCTATGTTTTCAAGCGTTCCAAGTGCTGGAGCAACCGCTAGTGGCCACCCGGTGATTTGAGTTGTAGGAGGTCCTACAATTCCATCGAATGAAGAGCTTTGCGCACTGATTCCGGCCAAACGACCGATCATCAAAAGCGCACTGCGTGAAGGAACTCCACCAGCTTGCAGTGCAAGTGCAGATTTGCTAGAAGTTGCAGGCCATGCACCAGATGCGACGTTAGCCTTCAGTGAAGTTAATATCGCAGTGTACTTACCGAGATCTTGCAACATCTGCATATCTCCGGCAGCACCTGCTGCATAACCAGTTAACTTAATTGATGGATCAAACCAAGTCTTCATCAACCAAAGTAGGTCGAAGAAGTATTTGCCAGTTGCACCCCATGAGTCAACTGGGTTCATGACCGCAGCTGAAGAAATTAGTTCTGGGTTTTTCTCAGCAAATGCCTGAGTAATTCCGCCACCCATTGAGTAACCCCAAGCAACAACCTTTTTAGTTGTTGTGAACTTAGCTTTAAAGACACCAACTAGTTCAGCGTTTGTCTTTACAGCTTCATCGAGGTTCCAGCCTTGAGTGCTAAATCCTGAACCAATAACGGCAACGCCTTTATCGGTTAGGTACTTAATTAATTCAGGGTTTCCACTGATCTTGTCACCAACACCAGCAACAGTTGGTGCGATGTAAGCTGTTGAATCAACTGCAAAGTAACCTGGAATCGTTGTGTTTCCACCGAAACCATGTGACCAGATTGTGACCGTGCCATTGAAATTGGCAGGGACAACCATCTTGTAGGCAGCGCCGTCAGATGTTGTTCCGGTACATGTTTGGACTGGTGTTAGACCATCACAGGTAGGACCGGTTGCCGCAGCGTTAGCTGGAGCAGCGACTACGAGCGTTGCAAGCAACGCAGCTGTTGAAACTAGCGCGAATGCGCGTGATTTAAACGATGTAGTTCTCATTAGTTTGGCAATCCCTTCGCTGGCATTGCTGGACGTTTGTAAGTTGTTTTTTCAACTGCGCCGGTACCTGAATCAGTTGTGTACACGGTGTAGTCGAAGGTGTCATTTGGAACCAAGTCGCCGGTCTTATTGAAAGTACCGAACCAGTATCCATTTAGACCAACGTTGCTTGTCTTTGAATAATTCAAAGGAACAAGTGCTGCGTTAGGGAACTTAGAACCACCCGCATCGATTGCTGCGAGAAGCGA
>CAITKS010000164.1 GCA_903893085.1 uncultured Actinomycetes bacterium
AATGCCAATTTATTTACGCCGCTTTCGCATAGATCTTTGCCAGTTGCACCGAGTCCAGTGATGCAGGTGAAAATATCTGCAAATGGTGCAACCTCAGCAAAGGTGGTTGCTAAAACCATTCCAACGCCAGGTGTGTATTCACTTGGTTTGAAGACCACGGTATTTCCAGCAGCTAGTGCGTAGGAGATCGAACCCATCGGTGTAAATATTGGATAGTTCCAAGGACCGATTACGCCAACGACACCGACAGGTGAGCGTTCAACAGTTGCTGACATATTTGCCATCAGCGCACCAGGGGAGCGATGCGAAGTTCTCATAACTTCTTCAGCATGACGGGCAGCCCATCCCAAGTGACCAACTGCAAGTGATACTTCAAGCTTGGCATCGCTAACTGGCTTACCAGTTTCACGAGATACGATTTCAGTAATTTCATCTAACTTAGAAATCAACAAATTGCTCCAGCGCAGCAATATTTTGCGACGACCTTTAAATCCCAGCTCTTGCCATGCCTTTGATGCGGTGCGGGCGCTAGCAACTGCGCTAAATACTGTTTCGCGATCAGTGATTGGATAATCGGCGATAACTTCTCCGGTTACTGGATAGTGCGAGGCAAATGTTCCGCTGGATAAAGTGGTCATGAGCAAAGACTAGACTCTCCTTTATGTTGCAGCCAGTACGCCCCAGCTCTATGTTGCCGGCGCATCGCACAGCGTTCACAGTTACTACATCAGATGGCCAAACCTTAATCGGCGAAGTAGCAGCGCCACTTAACGACTACACCGGTGCCATTCTCTGCTTACATCCACTTCCTACTGCTGGCGGAATGATGGATAGTCACGTATATAAAAAAGCAGCCAACCGTTTACCTGCAATGGCGGGCATTGAAGTTATTCGTTTTAACACACGCGGTACATCAAGTGAAGCCGGAACCAGCACTGGTGAATTTGATAATGGTGGCGCTGAAAAATTCGATGTCGAAGCGATGATGACTTACTGCCTTGACACTTTAAAGCTTGAAAATCTCTGGGTCGTTGGTTGGTCTTTTGGAACTGATTTAGCGCTGCGTCACGCTAAAGATCCACGTGTAAAAGGGCTGATACTTCTTTCCCCTCCGCTTCGCACATCGGAGGTAAGCGACATGCATTATTGGGCAAGTGATGGTCGCCCTGTTATTGCATTGGTCCCAGAGCATGATGATTATTTAAAGCCTGCCGAAGCGAAAGTTCGTTTTGCGCCACTTACACAAATAGAAATTATTCCTATCGACGATGCCAAGCACCTTTGGGTGGGCGAACCTTCGGTTCATCGCGTTCTGAGCGAGATTACAAAGATAATTGCGCCAGAGAGATTGCCTTTACCTACAGAAATTTAGGAATTATCCGCCCGCGGAAAAACCACTTCATCTAATATCAAGATAATTGAAGCAGCAATCGGTACAGCAAGTAAGCCACCGATAAGACCAAGAAGTGATGATCCAATTAGGGCTGAAATAATTGTTACGGCACCCGGAAGTGAAAGAGTGCGCTTCATAATTCTCGGCGTGACTACGTAGTTTTCAATCTGAACATAAACGACGTATGCGATGAAGGCTATCAAGCCAATCGAAACTGATTGAGTTAGCGCAATTATCGTAACTACAGAGGCACCAATGAAATGGCCAATCAGTGGGATTAATCCACAGACAAGGACGATCATTGCAATTGCAATTGGTGATGGAAGCGATAGAACTAGCGATAGTGCGAATACAAAAGTAGCCGCCATAAATGCAATTGCTATTTGGCTACCTACGAATGAGCCGACTCTAGCGATCACTGCATTCACAAGTAGCGTTAGTCGTTCTCTCCGGCTAGCAGGTGCGAAGCGGACTCCTAGCTCTACCATTTGTGGAAGTGAGGTGATGAAATAAAGAGTCAGAATCAGAATTGTGAGAGCAGAGAAGGCCCCAGAAAGTACAGATTTGCCCACGCCAATCACGCCACCAAAAGCGGAGAAAATCAGCGTTCCATCAGCAGTGACTTCTTTTAATTTAGCCTGCAAAGTATCGATAAATCCAAACTGGTTATTTAGGTCAGCAATAGTCTTATTGTTCTCTAAATCCGAAAGCAGGCTTGGTGCATTATTAATAAGGTTTGTGCCTTGTGAAAGCACCGGCGGAACGACGACTGAGATAAAGAATGCAGTAAAGAGAATTACCGATACAAAAATAATCGCGACTGCATTTGTACGAGATAAACCACGTCGTTGAATTGCTTCAACAGCTGGATTCAATCCAGTTGCTAGAAATAAGGCCACAATAATCAAAACAAAAATCTGGCTAGTGCTGGCAAGGGCACGCATCAATACGATCGCAACAAGGGCTCCAAGAGTTGCAACGAATCCAAAATAGAAAGGATGTGATCTATCTATCGGATTTCCTTGAGTACCGAAATCTGTTGGTGCTGCGTTTGCCTTAGGTTTACGTTTGATTCGATCTGCTATAGCCATGAGCACCATTCTAAAGCGTTATCCTTGCTTCATG
>CAITKS010000165.1 GCA_903893085.1 uncultured Actinomycetes bacterium
GGATTACCTTTCTGGTTTTCACTTGCCGCACATGGCACCGATGCATATACCGAAGCAATGGAGGGAACGATTGATGTCGCGCGCGCTGCAGCACAATTAGTTCGGGAACATCCAAATCTAGAACTAGTAATGGAGCCAGAACTTTCCATCGTTGCATTCACTCGTAAAGGTTGGCAAGCCGCTGATTACCAAAAGTGGAGCGATAAATTATTGGCTGATCAGATTGGATTTATTCCGCCGTCATCAGATAAAGGTCAACCCATTTTGCGTTTTGCCATCGTAAATCCGTGGACCAAAGTTTCAGATATCAAGATGATTTTGGATACGCTCTAAATCCCACAGTTTGCCGACACTTTGGTTTAAGATTTCTTTTATGTCCGCGCTCGAAAATAGCCACGCAGAAATGGTGCCTTCATTGAGTGATTTAGAAGTTCGCATTTTGGATTTCGAATCAAATTGGTGGCGCTTTGCCGGTGCTAAAGAGTCTGCAATTAAAGAGCTTTTCGATCTCAGCGCTCCTCGTTATTACCAACTACTTAATGACCTCATCGACCGCGAGGATGCCCTGATGGCCTCTCCGATGCTGGTTAAGCGCCTGCGCCGCCTCCGTGAGGCCCGCATGATCGCCCGCTCTGCTCGCTAATCCCTTTACCCAGATCTCGTTTTGCAGTGGGGAATAAGACCGTCTAGATTTGGCGTTAGCACTCTCGGGGTGTGAGTGATAAAACGCCCCGCAAGCTCAATTACGCGAAACATCTATGAAGGAGTAATTACATGGCAAAGATGATTGCCTTTAATGAAGAAGCCCGTCGCGGACTAGAACGCGGAATGAACGTTCTCGCTGATGCAGTCAAGGTAACCCTTGGACCTCGCGGACGTAACGTTGTTCTTGAGAAGAAGTGGGGCGCCCCAACAATTACCAATGACGGCGTTTCAATCGCTAAAGAGATTGAACTCGATGATCCTTGGGAAAAAATCGGTGCAGAACTTGTTAAGGAAGTTGCCAAGAAGACAGATGATGTCGCAGGCGATGGAACAACAACTGCAACAGTATTGGCACAAGCACTTGTTCGCGAAGGTCTGCGCAACGTTGCAGCCGGCTCAAACCCAATGGCGCTAAAGCGCGGTATCGAAAAGGCAGTCGCTGCCATCGTTGCTGAACTTGCATCAATGGCCAAGAGCGTTGATTCCAAAGAGCAGATCGCAGCAACCGCGTCCATCTCAGCAGCCGATTCCACAATCGGTGACATGATCGCTGAGGCAATGGATAAGGTCGGCAAAGAAGGCGTTATCACTGTTGAAGAGTCAAATACATTTGGTCTCGAACTAGAACTCACTGAAGGTATGCGCTTTGATAAAGGCTATATCTCTCCATATTTCGTAACTGATCAAGATCGTATGGAAGCAGTGCTTGAAGATGCTTACATTTTGATCGTTAACTCAAAGATTTCAAATATCAAGGACCTAGTTCCAGTACTTGAAAAGGTTATGCAATCAGGTAAGCCACTTGCGATCATCGCCGAAGATGTTGAAGGCGAAGCGTTGGCAACACTTGTTGTAAATAAGATTCGCGGAATTTTCCGTGCCGCAGCAGTTAAGGCGCCAGGTTTTGGAGATCGTCGCAAGGCGATGTTGCAAGATATTGCCATCCTTACTGGTGCCACAGTTATCTCTGAAGAAGTTGGTTTGAAACTAGAAAGTGCTGGCCTAGAACTTCTTGGTCGCGCTCGCAAAGTTGTTATCAGCAAGGAAGAGACAACAATCGTTGAAGGCGGCGGAGATGACGCACAGATCAAGGGCCGCGTTGCTCAGATCCGTTCTGAAATCGAGAAGTCTGATTCTGATTACGACCGCGAGAAGTTGCAAGAGCGTCTTGCCAAGCTCGCAGGTGGCGTTGCAGTAATCAAGGCTGGCGCTGCAACAGAAGTAGAACTTAAAGAGCGCAAGCACCGCATTGAAGATGCAGTGCGCAACGCAAAGGCTGCAGTTGAAGAAGGCATCGTCGCCGGTGGTGGCGTTGCACTATTGCAGGCAGCAACTCAAGCATTTAAGAAGTTAAAGCTAGAAGGCGAAGAAGCCGTTGGCGCAAAGATCGTAGAACTTTCGATCGAAGCTCCACTAAAGCAGATCGCAATTAATGCAGGACTTGAAGGTGGAGTCGTTGTAGAGAAGGTACGTCACCTAGAAAATGGTTTCGGACTTAACGCTGCAACTGGCGAATACGTCGACATGATCAAGTCAGGCATTATCGATCCAGCTAAGGTAACTCGCTCTGCTCTGCAGAACGCC
>CAITKS010000166.1 GCA_903893085.1 uncultured Actinomycetes bacterium
ATTTGGACTTATTCAAGCACTTGCCGATGGCGTGAAGCTTGCGCTTAAGGAAGATTTAATTCCGGCAGCGGCAGATAAAATCGTCTTCATAATTGCGCCAATTATCAGCGCAACTGCGGCATTTATGGCCTTTGCGGTTATGCCGCTTACTGGTCCAGTTAATTTCTTCGGCGAAGAAACCGTAATGCAGTTAACGGATCTACCAGTAGGCGTTCTTTATGTGCTGGCAATTGCATCAGTTGGTGTTTACGGAATTGTTCTTGCCGGCTGGTCATCAGGTTCTACCTATCCACTTCTGGGCGGACTTCGTTCGAGTGCACAAGTTATTTCTTATGAAATTGCCATGGGTCTCTCACTTGTCGCAGTCTTTATTTATTCAGGTTCAATGTCTACATCTTCAATCGTGCAGGCGCAGCAAGATACCTGGTGGTACGGTCTTGTTCTATTTCCTTCATTTGTTATCTATGCGATTTCAATGGTTGGTGAAACCAACCGCGCACCATTTGACTTAGCTGAAGCTGAAGGCGAACTCGTTGGAGGATTCCATACCGAGTACTCATCACTTAAATTCGCACTCTTCTTCTTGGCAGAATATGTAAACATCATCGCGGTCTCTGCGCTGGCAACGACGCTGTTCCTCGGTGGATACCACGCAATTCCAGGACTTGGATTTACCGAGCAATGGCTAGGTGGTTGGTTCACACTGATCTGGTTCTTTGTTAAAGTCTTATTCTTCTTCTTTATCTTCGTCTGGTTGCGCGGAACACTTCCGCGTTTGCGTTATGACCAGTTCATGCAGTTTGGTTGGAAAGTTTTAATTCCTGTTTCATTGCTATGGATCTTGGTGGTTGCAACGCTTCGAGTAATTTCAACCTCAAGCCAACCTCGCGCAGTTACCTTCGGCTTCGCGGGCTTAGTAGTTCTCATGGTCTTAGGTATTTCAACTGCCTTTGAAAACTCAAAGAAGAAGCGCACTTCCGTTGTTCATCCAGAAGCTGCTGCTCCAGATTTTGCTGTTCCATCCCTGCCATCTGAAATAACAACCATCAACGTTTCTCAGCAAGGAGGCGATCGTGGCTGATCAGAACGAATCCAATTCATTGCAACCACTAGGTTCAAATGATGTCGACATCACAGCAGTTGCATATGAAAAAGTAGATCAACCCGGGCCAAAGAGCTTTTGGGCGCAATTACAGGGCTTTTGGCTCACCTTTGCGACCATGTTTAAAAAGGTAAACACAGTTCAGTATCCAGAAGTTAAAGAGCCAACTGCAGAACGTTTCCACGGTCGCCATCAATTAAATCGCCACCCTGATGGTTTGGAAAAATGTATCGGTTGCGAATTATGTGCCTGGGCATGCCCAGCAGATGCGATTTATGTAGAAGGCGCGGATAACACTCCTGATAATCAAATGTCACCAGGTGAGCGCTACGGCAAGGTTTATCAGATCAATTATCTGCGTTGCGTTTTCTGTGGACTTTGCATTGAAGCCTGCCCAACTCGCGCGCTAACAATGACAAATGAATATGAACTTGCCGATTCAACTCGCAGCAAGTTGATATTTGAAAAGGACGATCTACTTGGACCGCTACGTGCCGGAATGTTGCCACCACCGCATCCAATGTATCCAGGATCAACAGATACCAATTATTACAACGGTGAGATTACGGAAGCTCATCCTTCGCAGGAGCAGAAATAATGCAACCACTTTTAACTATTCAAGGACCTGAAGCGGCGCTTTTCTGGTTCCTGGCACCACTCGCAGTCGCTGCGGCACTCGGAATGTTGCTCGTTAAAAAAGCAGTTCACTCCGCCCTGCTTCTTGCTTGGGTAATGATCACGTTGGCAATTTTCTATATTGCACAGGAAGCAGTTTTTCTTGGGATCGTACAAGTAATCGTTTATACCGGCGCTGTGATGATGCTCTTCCTCTTTATCTTGATGTTGGTTGGAGTCGATTCATCAGATTCATTGACTGAAACCATTTCTGGCCTTCGCCCAATCGCAATCACTGCCGCGGTTGGCTTTGGTGGACTTCTGGTTTCATTGCTTGGTCGTGCAACTTTAGGGCGCGAACCAGTTGGCCTTGAAGTAGCAAATGCAGCAGGCAATGTGCAAGGTTTAGCAGTTCTTCTATTTTCAAAATATGTCTTTCCATTCGAAGTTGTTTCCGCACTTTTAATCACTGCAGCACTTGGTGCGATGGTTCTTGGCCACCACCAACGCACCAATCCACGCCCTACCCAGCGTGAACAAGCAATCAGCCGTTTCCGTTCTGGTTCTCTAGCAGGAGCTGCGGGTCTGCCTGGTCCAGGTGTATTTGCTCGACACAACGCAGTTGATGTTCCTGCCTTGTTGCCAGATGGAACTCCGGCACCTTCTTCAATTTCTGCAACGTTAAAAGCGCGCGGTGATGTGATCGATTCAAGTCAATTCCAACTCGACAACGTTGACACAACAGTCGTGGAGGAGAAGTAATGAATATCGATAACTACCTCTACTTATCTGCGATCTTATTTACGATTGGCGCAGTTGGCGTTGTCGTTCGCCGCAACGCAATTGTCGTTTTCATGTGCGTTGAGTTAATGCTAAATGCTGCCAATTTAACGCTTGTTACTTTTTCACGTATCAATGGCACTCTCGATGGCCAAGTAATCGCCTTCTTCACGATGGTCGTTGCTGCTTGCGAAGTGGTTGTGGGTCTGGCAATTATCGTGACGATTTATCGCTCACGCCGATCAGCATCTATTGATGATGCTAGTTTGTTGAAGCGATGACAATGGTTACCAATAACGGTCTTGTTTACTTAATCGCGCTGCCACTTTTTGGCGCACTTTCACTTTTGCTAATCGGTCGCCGCGCGGATAAATGGGGACACTTACTTGCCACCGCCATGTCTGCCAGTTCATTTGCAGTTGGTCTTTTTCAACTCTCCCAGATGTTGGGTCGCGAGGCAGAATCTCGCCCAGTTACCCAAAAGCTTTTCACCTGGATAAGTGTTGGTTCATTTAACGTTGACGCATCGCTGCTGCTAGATCAGCTTTCAATCTGTTTTGTACTTTTGATTACTGGCGTCGGAACCTTGATTCACATCTATTCAATTTCGTATATGTCACACGATCCTGATCGTCGTCGATTCTTTGCCTACCTAAACCTCTTTATTGCAGCGATGCTGCTACTTGTTCTCGGAGATTCATACTTAAATCTTTATGTCGGCTGGGAAGGTGTTGGTCTTGCCTCATACCTCTTAATCGGTTTCTGGAATCAAAAACCAGCGTATGCAACTGCCTCTAAAAAGGCATTTATCATGAACCGTATCGGTGATATGGGCCTCTCATTTGCAATCATGATTGCCTTTGCATCCCTTGGAACCGTCTCATTTAACGGTGTAAAAGAACATGCACATCACGCATCAGAGGCGACGATGACTGCGATTGGAATTATGTTATTGGTTGCAGCTGTTGGTAAGTCAGCACAATTCCCATTGCAAGCTTGGCTTGGCGATGCGATGGCTGGCCCAACTCCAGTTTCTGCGTTGATCCACGCAGCGACAATGGTTACTGCCGGTGTTTACTTAATTGTTCGTTCTAACTTTGTTTTCGATGCCGCTCCGAATGCGCAACTACTTGTTGTGATCGTCGGGGCTATCACGCTGATGTTTGGTGCACTTGTTGGTACCGCAAAAGATGACATCAAGAAAGCTCTTGCTGCATCGACCATGTCGCAGATCGGTTACATGATTTTGGCATCTGGCCTTGGACCAGCTGGTTATGCATTTGCAATCATGCACTTGTTAACACATGGTTTCTTTAAAGCCGGAATGTTCCTTGGTGCAGGTTCGGTTATGCACGGCATGAATGATGAAGTAAATATGCGTCGTTATGGCGGACTTCGTAAATTTATGCCAATTACCTTTATTACATTCGGTCTGGGTTATCTGGCAATCATTGGCGTTCCACCTTTTGCTGGTTTCTACTCAAAAGATATGATCATAGAAACTGCGCTAAATGCAGGTGGTGCGAAGGGAATAATTCTTGGATCAGTTGCACTACTTGGTGCAGCAATTACCGCTTTCTACATGACTCGCGTAATGATTTTGACTTTCACAAGTTCAAAGCGCTGGGAAGATAACCAGCATCCACACGAGTCACCTATCTTGATGTGGCTACCAATGGCGATTCTTGCAATCGGATCTGTTACATCAGGTTTCTTACTCTCTCGTGGAGAGACGCTAAAACACTGGCTTGAACCGCTCTTTGAAGAACATGGCGAACACACAGAACTATTGCCTCCAATTGTCGTTTCTGGCCTTGCGCTTCTGATGGTCGCAATCGGTGTTGCCTTGGCTGTTGTTAAATACCAACTCTCTGATATCGATGCAGTTGCTCCAGAAGATGTATCTGTATTTACTCGCATCGCACGTCGTGATTTATTGCAAGATGACATTAACGAAGCGCTATTCATGCGCCCTGGGCAAGCGATTACATCTGCGCTGGTTAAGGTTGATCAGAGCGTTGTCGATGGCGCGGTTCATGGAATCGGCAAGATGGCGCTCGGTTCTGGTTCGGTTCTGCGCAAATCTCAAACTGGCTTCGTGCGTAGCTATGCAGTTCTAATTCTGATTGGCGCTGCCGCGCTGATCGCAGCAATTTGGGTGGTCACACAATGAACCTTGCAGACTTTAATTTACTAACTCTTTCCATGTTGCTGCCTTTACTTGGCACTGCAGCACTGGCATTTGTTCCCAAGACCAATGTATTGCTAACAAAGCAGATCGCGCTGGCAACGACTGTTCTTGTTGCAGTTGTTGGACTTGCGATGACCGTGTCTTTTGATTTCAATGTACCTGGTTTCCAATTTGTCGAATCACGCGAATGGATCCCGGCATTTGGTATTAAGTACGCACTGGGCGTTGACGGAATCGCGCTAATTCTTATTTTGATGTCTGTCCTGCTTACGCCAATTGTCGTAATTGCCGGCTGGAATGAATCAGAAGGTGGGCGTTGGAGTCCAAAGGTTTTCTATTCTCTTCTATTGGTTCTAGAAACCATGATGATCGGTGTATTTGCATCCACTGACGTCTTCTTGTTCTACGTATTCTTTGAAGCGATGTTGGTTCCGGTTTACTTCCTTATTGGTGGTTTCGGATCTGGCGATCGTGCAGCCGCAGCCGTAAAGTTCTTGCTTTACAGCCTTTTCGGCGGCCTTTTGATGCTCGCATCAATCGTTGGCATTTTCGTGATGGCAACTCGTTACGGTAACCGCACATTCGATATAACTACGTTGTCAGGGCTACATACTGTTCTAACTCCGATGATGGAGAACGTTCTATTCCTAGGCTTCTTCATCGCCTTCGCAATTAAGGCACCACTTTGGCCGCTTCATACTTGGTTGCCAGATGCTGCAAAGTCTGCGACTCCAGGAACTTCAGTTCTATTACTTGGCGTGCTCGATAAAGTCGGTACATTCGGAATGATTCGTTATTGCTTAACTCTGTTCCCAGAAGCGAGCAAGACATTTACACCGATGATTATCACCTTGGCCGTTATCTCAATTCTTTACGGTGCGTTCTTGGCGATCGGCGCCAAAGACATTAAGCGCTTGATTGCTTACACATCTATTTCACACTTTGGCTTTATCACCATGGGAATTTTTGCCATGACATCACAAGGCATGTCTGGTGCCACCTTGTACATGTTCAACCACGGTTTCTCGACAGCAGCACTGTTCTTAGTTGCCGGCTTCATGATTTTGCGTCGCAAGTCTTCGACAATCTCTGACTTCGGTGGGCTGCAGCGCATCACACCAATAATGGCTTGGACTTTCTTCATTGCAGGAATGTCGAGCTTGGCACTTCCCGGACTCTCAAGTTTCGTTAGTGAATTCTTAGTTCTGGTCGGTACCTTTACGCGTTATCCAGTTGCAGCAGTTATTGCTACCTTCGGAATTGTTTTAGCTGCGCTTTATATTCTGATTCCTGTGCAACGCGCGCTTCATGGCCCGACTACACCCGGAAATGAAAACTTAACTGATCTAACTCTTCGCGAGAAGATTGCGATCGCACCAGTAATTGCCGTGATAGTGGTTCTTGGTTTCTATCCATCACCGCTGCTAAAGATCATTAATCCTGCGTCACAAACCGTGATTTCTCAACAGGGATTTAGCGATCCTGCACCAACAATGAGTGAGGGCAAGAAATGATTAACTTCGTACAACCAACCCTTGAGTATTCACTTCTTGCACCAATCCTTATTGTTTTAGGTGGAGCGCTCATCGGAGTTCTCATCGAAGCATTTGCACCACGCAGCGCGCGTTCTAGCTCACAACTCTTTATAACCCTGGCTACCTTGTTACTTTCACTTGTTTCCCTAATTCGCGTCCGGACCGGTGCATCAACAGCTGCAGCGATGGGATCCGTAACCTTCGATGGTGCAGGCGTGTTGTTGCAGGGCTCCATTTTAATAATTGCAATAGTTTCAGTCTTCCTTTTAGCTGACCAAGAGAATTTCACGGCACTTGCAGCAGCCCTACCTGGCTCAGATGAAGAACGAACTGCTTTACAGCAAGATCTTAAAGTCACCGAGATTTATCCACTCACACTCTTTGCTGTGGCAGGAATGTTGTTATTCCCCGTTGCAACAGATTTGATCACACTCTTTGTGGCACTTGAAGTGCTTTCACTACCTCTTTATTTACTCGCTGGATTATCTCGCCGTCGCCGTTTGATGTCGCAAGAGTCTGCACTCAAGTACTTCTTGTTAGGCGCATTTTCCTCCGCCTTCTTCCTAATGGGTATTGCATATATATACGGTTACTCCTCATCCACCTCATTCTCGGGAATTCATGCAGCCGTAATTGGTGGAACCGGAAATGATGTTTACCTATTACTTGGTATTGCATTCCTATCTGTTGGACTTCTCTTTAAAGTTGGTGCAGTTCCGTTCCACGCATGGTCACCAGATGTATATCAAGGTGCCCCAACTGCCGTAACTGCATTTATGGCAGCTGCTACAAAGGTTGCAGCCTTTGGTGCGATGTTACGTATTTTCTACGTTTCATTTGCAGAGGCATACTGGCAATGGCGTCCAGCCCTGATTGCAATCGCACTTATTACGATGGTCTTTGGCTCACTCGTTGCAATCGCACAACGCGATGTAAAGCGTATGCTCGCTTATTCATCAATTGCTCACGCAGGTTTCTTACTCTCTGGAGTTATCGCACTTAATAAGTCGGGCCTTGATGCATCAATTTTCTATCTATTCTCATACGGAATAGCGACCGTCGGCGCATTTGCAATTGTGACCTTGGTACGCGATTCAGCTGGAGAAGTAACTGACCTAAATCGCTGGAGTGGTTTAGGAAAGCGATCACCTTGGGTGGCAACTGCTTTTGCCGGATTCTTATTAGCATTTGCTGGTATTCCACTAACAAGCGGATTCATTGGAAAATTTTCAATATTCTCTGCCGCATATGAAAGTGGATCAACTGCGATCTTGGTGACTGGCGTGCTGTCATCAGCAATTGCCGCCTTCTTCTATATCCGCGTAATCGTCTTGATGTTCTTTAAAGATCCTGTTGAAGACGGAACATCAGTTGTCATCCCATCTGTTTACACACAGGTCACGATTGCAATCTCTGCAGTTGCAACTTTTGCACTTGGAATTTATCCAACGCCTTTGATTAACTTTATTCAAAGCACCGCACAGTTCCTTCGCTGATGGCATCTTTCGGCATTCCTGACCTAGATCCCTCACTGGAGGCAGATTTAGCGATTGGCATGCAAGGCGTTGAAGAATTACTGCGCGAACATATAAAAGGTGATTACCCACTGGTTGAAGAGACTTCACGTCACTTGGTTGCAGCCGGTGGAAAGCGTTTGCGTCCTTTGCTCACACTAATTTCATCGCACTTTGGAGATAGCACCCGCAAGGAAGTAATTCCAGCAGCAGTTGTCTGCGAATTAACTCACCTAGCAACCCTGTATCACGATGATGTTATGGATGAAGCGCCAATGCGTCGCGGCGTTGAAAGTGCCAATAATCGTTGGGGAAACACCATCGCCATTTTGACTGGTGATTATCTATTTTCTAAAGCTTCAGATTTATTGGCAGACCTCGGACCTGAAGCGGTTCGCCTGCAAGCGCGCACCTTCGAGCGTTTAGTAATTGGTCAGATTATGGAAACGCAAGGGCCACAAAATGGTGAAGATCCACTGGCGCATTACTTACGTGTTGTGGGGGATAAGACCGGTTCGCTAATTGCAACCAGTGCTCGTTTTGGAGCCTTGCTATCTGGTGCACCACGCGAGATAACTGAAACTCTTACTAAATTTGGTGAACAAATCGGAATCGCATTTCAATTAGCGGATGATGTTATTGATATCGCAAGTGAATCAAATCAATCCGGCAAGACTCCGGGAACTGATCTGCGTGAAGGTGTACCAACGTTGGTAACGCTAAATGTTATGGCTTCAGGTAAGGCAGAAGATGCCGAACTTAAGCGCTTGCTAAGCGGACCGATCCATGATGAAACCGAAGTTCAACAAGTTTTGCGTGCTCTTCGTTCACACGATGCGCTAAATCTGGCACGTCAACAGCTTGGTCAAATTGCTAAAGATGCACGTACCGCCTTGGGACCACTTCCTGTTGGCCCAGCAACTGGTGCGCTGTTCTCTTTATGCGATGCTGTTATCGACCGTTCTGCTTGATTTCAGCAGATCACCAGCCAGCGTTATAAGTGCTAACCAAATAAATATAAATCCAACCCAACGCGCAGTCGGCATCGCTTCATGATTTACCCAAACTCCAATTGAAAATTGAATTGTGGGCGTTATATATTGCAAAAGCCCAATGGTGGAATATGGAAGTCGAGTAGTTGAACCATTAAATAATAAAAGTGGAATCGCAGTGACAGCTCCAGCGCTAATAAGCAAAGTAGTTAAACCAATTCCGTGACCAAATTGTCCTTCGCCTTTGTTTCCAATGAATAGCAGATAACCGCAGTAAGGAATGAAGGCAATCATGGTTTCAATTGCCAAACCTTCGAGTGCACCTAGCCCAAGTTGTTTCTTCACTAATCCGTAAGTTCCCCATGAAAGGGCCAGCCCTAGTGCAACCCACGGCAAGCGACCGTAATCAACGGTGAGAATAATTACGCCAACAGTTGCTATGGAGACTGCCACCCATTGCAGTTGGCGCATCTTCTCTTTCAGCAGAATTACACCGAAAGCGATAATGATTAATGGGTTTATGTAATACCCAAGTGAAGCTTCGACCACATGCCCGTTATTGGTAGCCCAGATATAGACCAACCAGTTGATCGAGATAAGAATTGATGCCAAGAAGAGCTTTATCGCGACCTTGGGCCGCTTAAAAGTAGCCAATGTTGATTTCAGTGCATGGGTTATAGCTAGAACGATTATGCAAAAGATCAACGTCCAAACAGCGCGATGCGAAACTATTTCAAGCGGATTAGCCGGTTCTAGCAGTGGCCAATACAGAGGGAACATTCCCCATAAAACGTATGCGCTAACCCCGTAAACGAGGCCGAGCTTATGGTTTTTCAATTAACGAAAGTTCACAAATTGAACAGCAAATTCCCATTTGCCTTCTTTGATCATTGCCATCGTGGCTTGCAGATCATCGCGACTCTTACTGGTCACGCGCAGTTCATCGCCTTGAATCTGAGACTTAACTGATTTAGGGCCTTCATCGCGTAAGAATTTTGCAATCTTCTTGGCATTCTCAGTTGAAATACCTTCTTTAAGTGGACAAGAGATCTTGTAGATCTTTCCAGATAGTTGTGGTTCGGCTGGGTCAATATGCTTTAACGAGACTCCACGCTTGATCATCTTGTCTTTTACAACATCCAAAGTTGCCTTAGCGCGCTCTTCGGTATCGGCTTCGATACTTATCTTCTCGCCAGCCATTTCAATCTTGGCGCCGGTGTTTTTAAAATCGAATCGTGTATCAATTTCACGGATCGCTTGGTTAATTGCGTTATCGAGCTCCATACGGTCGATCTTGGAAACTACGTCGAAACTGCTATCAGCCACGGTTGGCCCTCCTTAAACAAAACGGGAATCAGGTGCTTAAGGTACCAATATTTCCCAAGGTGTA
>CAITKS010000167.1 GCA_903893085.1 uncultured Actinomycetes bacterium
GGCGAAGCCTTCACGGAGGAACTCGGGGTTCCATGCCAGGTCAGCATGTGGAGCAGTTTCTGCCAGCATCTCGCGAAGTGACTGTGCGGTACCGACCGGGACAGTGGATTTTCCAACAACAAGGGCGCCATCTTTTAGATAAGGCGCAACCGCAGCAACCGATGACTTAACGTAAGTCAGATCTGCCGCGAGGCCATCTTTACTTTGTGGAGTTCCGACGCAAATGAAGTGAACATCGGCATCGGCAACAGCAGCGAAATCAGTTGTAAAAGTTAATCGACCAGTCTTAATTTCAGCGGCGAGCAACGTGTCTAAGCCCGGCTCGTAAAATGGGAGCTCTCCACGCGAGAGAAGGTCTACTTTGCTCTGGTCGGTATCAATTCCGATGACTTCAAAGCCGAGCGATGACATACATGCTGCGTGCGTTGCACCTAGATAGCCGCAACCAATTACCGATAGCTTCATGAGTGGCAGTCTATGGCAACTTCTATTTGATTTCACCGCACGGATTTTCCGCGGCGGTACGAGTCTTGAATTTATCTACAATTTCAGGCTTAGCCGATGCTGTAGCGCTGGCTGAAGGTGATGGTGTAACCAAGTCAACAAGTGCGGCATCATCGCGAATTCGAGTCCAAAGATCTGCACCCAGCACTTGATCCCAAACCACAACCGAACCGATGCCAGGAACATTTCCATTAGCATTTGATAGCGGAACCGTCAGTGTGCGCACATTTCCTGAAGAAAGGCCGCGCATCTGCTTCGCTAATTCGAGAAGGTCTTTCTCATTTAAGTTTTCATCTAATTTAATTGTTGAGATTGCCGCGTTCATGAAGTTAACTAATTTAATTGGATTAAGCAGCACACCAGTGCTGGTCGCCTTCTTTATAACTGAACTCATAAATTGCTGCTGACGCTGCATGCGACCAATATCGCCTCTGCCATCGAAGTCACGAGTACGGACATATTTCAACGCTTCGATGCCATTTAAGGTGTGGGTTCCTGCGGCCAGGACTAGGTGGCTCTTTGGGTCATCAATATCTACCTTTGTGCAAACATCAATGCCACCAAGTGCATTAACAATTCCAGCAAAGCCAGCAAAACTAACTTCAATGTAATGGTCAATCTTTAGATTGGTTTCGCCTTCGATTGTTTGAATTAAGAGTGGCGCTCCACCGAATGCAAAGGCAGCATTTAATTTATTTTGGCGATCAGGAACTTGCGTCTTTCCATCTGTACTCAAGTGTGCGGGAATCGTTACCAAGCTATCGCGGGGGAGTGAAACTAAATAAGCCTTATCTCGACCTTTACTTATGTGAACGAGCAGCATTGTGTCCGAGCGGCCACCTGCGGCTGTCTTTGTCGAACCAACTCGGAGCGCTTTCATTTCCTCTTTGGTTAGACCTTCGCGAGTATCGGAGCCCACCAATAAATAATTGAGTGCCTTTGAAGTTTTTTCCGGTCGATCTTCAAGTCCAGAGAAAACGCTGATGCGCGCAATCTTTGCGCTGACTTGACCAAGACCGAACCAAGACGCAGAGGCAAGGACGACAACACCCACAGAGAGTGATGTAATAATTCGTATCGCGCGCGTCGATTTCACATGCAAACTCTACTTGGGCGATAGCGTGGAGGGGTTATGTCGACATCATTGGGCGAGTTATCTGCCTCACCGGCGATTAGCGTGATCCTTCCAGTTTTAAATGAAGAGCCGCACTTAGAAGAATCAATTTCTGCAATTCTTTCTCAGGATTATCAGGGAGCGTTTGAAGTAATTCTTGCCCTTGGGCCTTCGAAAGATCGCACTGATGAAATCGCGAAATCACTTGCTGCTAGAGATAGCCGGGTTAAGTTAGTTTCAAACCCAACTGGCAAAACAGCGGCAGGCCTAAATTTAGCAATCGCATCATCGCAAAGTGCAGTTATTGTCCGAGTAGATGGTCACGCCAAGATTCCAAGTAATTACCTATCGCTCGCTGTAGAGATATTGCGAAACACGGGTTCAGTAAATGTTGGTGGAGTAATGGCGGCTGAGGGAGTTACGCAATTCGAGAAAGCAGTTGCTCGCGCTATGCGTAGCGCTTTAGGTGTTGGTGCTTCGCGCTTTCATACTGGCGGAGAAGCCGGGGAAGTCGACACAGTTTATTTAGGAGTATTTCTGCGCGAGGCAATAATTACCGCAGGTGGCTTCGATGAGAGATATACCAGAGCGCAAGACTGGGAGTTAAATCATCGCCTGCGAAAGAATGGCGGGAAAATATATTTTGATCCAAGACTTCACGTTACTTATCGCCCGAGACCAAACTTGGCAAAATTAGCGAAACAATATTTTCAATATGGCACATGGCGTCGCGTTGTTTCACGCAGTCATAGCGGAACAATTAATCTTCGCTACTTAGCGCCTCCATTTACTCTATTGGGAACACTTAGCTCTTTGATTTGTGGCCTAATGATCCATCCAATTCTCTATATCCCGGCAGCGGTTTACGGGGGCTTCGTTCTTATTTCATCTGTCTTAATCGCAAAATCACTACGGGAGTACATTTCATTATTAGCGATAATTCCAACTATGCACTTCGCGTGGGGCGCGGGCTTTATCACCTCAACTAAAACCCTGCGGTAGCCTTTACC
>CAITKS010000168.1 GCA_903893085.1 uncultured Actinomycetes bacterium
GCGGTTGGGCACAATCTGTGGGAGAACGTGAAGCAGGCGTTGCATCCGTTTCCGCACCCGTACGTGGACCCAATGGAAAAGTTATAGCGGCAGTCTCAATCAGTGGTCCAATTGAAAGACTTGGCCGCCAACCAGGGCGTTTACATGCCGCCTCAGTTGTCGCAACAGCTACTCGTTTAAGTGAGCACTTAGCAAAATCTTAACGATCGAGCAGGTCAAGCTCTCTTAGTACGCGACCGATGATTGAAAAGTTGAAACCTTTGCGTTGAAGTAGAGATTGAATTCTACGAATCTGCACCTCAGGCTCAAGACGTGACATCGTGTTGTACTTCTTAAAGCCGAGATCAAAAGCTGCACGATATTCAGATTCGTCATCGATCTGATCAAGAGCCTCATCAATCTGCTCTTGAGTAACACCTTTTTTGCGAAGCTCACTTGCGATGATTCGTTTTGAGATCTTCTTATGTCCATGACGGGATGTCGCCCAAGCAATGGCGAAATCTGCATCATTGATCAGCCCTGCTTCGGTGAGCCTAAAGATCACCGCAGCAGCGACTTCATCTTCAACGCCTCGTGTTTTCAAGTGAGCCAGGAGCTCGCCCTTACTTTTCGCCCTCGTCACAAGTGCATTGAGTGCAATTGTGTGAGCTACTTCGTAAGAATCGAGCCCCTCGCCACCTGATTTCGATTCTCGTGGAACCTTTGCAAAGTGGAGTGAAATTAGAACTCAACCTCTGCTGCTGCTTCGTCGATCTCAGCAATGAGCTCTGCATCGACTTCTACAGGGACAAATGAGGCACGAATACGAGATTCGATATCGTTAGCAAGATCTGGGTTATCGACCAAGAATGCGCGTGCATTCTCCTTACCCTGACCAAGTTGATCGCTCTCGTATGTGTACCAAGCGCCTGCCTTCTTCACGATACCAAGGTCTACACCCATATCGATCAGTGAGCCTTCACGTGAAATTCCAACACCGTAGATGATGTCGAATTCAGCTTGCTTAAATGGTGGAGCCATCTTGTTCTTCACAACCTTCACACGTGTGCGGTTACCGACAGACTCTGTTCCATCTTTAAGAGTTTCAATACGACGGATATCAAGACGAACTGAGGCGTAGAACTTGAGTGCCTTACCGCCGGTTGTTGTCTCAGGTGAACCGAAGAAGACACCGATCTTTTCGCGAAGCTGGTTGATGAAGATCGCAGTTGTCTTTGATTGGTGAAGTGCACCAGTAATTTTACGAAGCGCTTGTGACATAAGGCGTGCTTGCAAGCCCATGTGTGAATCGCCCATTTCGCCTTCGATTTCAGCGCGTGGCACAAGTGCTGCAACTGAGTCGACTACGACAAGATCAAGTGCGCCAGAGCGGATCAACATATCCATGATTTCTAGTGCTTGCTCGCCAGTGTCTGGTTGTGAAACAAGAAGAGCGTCAATGTCTACGCCGAGCTTCTTTGCATATTCGGCATCGAATGCGTGTTCAGCATCGATGAATGCGCAGATGCCGCCGGCCTTTTGTGCATTTGCAATTGCGTGCAAGGTAAGTGTTGTCTTACCTGAAGATTCTGGTCCGTAGATTTCTACGATACGTCCACGTGGCAAACCGCCGATACCGAGTGCGATATCCAGTGCGATTGAACCGGTTGGGATAACTTCGATGATCGTGTTTTGACGATCAGACATTTTCATTACTGAGCCTTTTCCAAATTGACGTTCAATCTGGGCGAGCGCGGTGTCGAGCGCCTTTTGGCGATCGGAGGTGTTTTTTTCTTCGGCTTTATTTGCTTTTTCAGCAGCCACGTTTTTCTCCTTTAGATAAGAACGTCTATGCGTGATGCATATTCGTTGGTATTCGGCCCAGAAGGTACGGAACTCCAGCGACGGCCTACGAGGCTTATAGAGAGCCTGTGGGCGGAAGTTGGAACCGCTCTGGTTGTGCAGGGATAACTTTATCCGAACATCTGTTCGAAAGGTAGCAGGCAGGGCTGACAAGGCTCTCAGGCGTGTCGCGTGGGAGGATGCCCAGGTGTTGATCCTGCTGCCGCCATCTGAGAAGAAGCACGCGACAACCAAGCCCACTCCTGCCATTTCGGTCTATACCGGCGTTCTGTATCAGGCTCTGGACTGGGCCAGCCTGTCTATGGCTGCAAAGAAACGAGGCCTGGGCGCGGTTGTGATCATCTCGGCCAAGTACGGGGCGGTCCGCCCTGATCAGTTAATTGAAAGCTATAAAGAGAAGATCGATAACAAAGCGATGCGTGAGCCAATTAGCAAGATCCTGGATTCGATTAATACAGATTTGATTGTTGATTGTCGCTCATCCACATATAAAACAGTCTGGCACTCCCCCGTAGAAAAAACTGTTGAGGTGCGGATTTCAACTGTTGTAGACGGCGTGCGCACTGTCATTACTCATATGTCGAAGAAGACCCGCGGTGAAATAACACGTTGGCTTTTGCAGTCGCGCTCTGTTGCAAAGACGCCCGAGGATTTATATGCAATTGTTTCGGAGAAATATCCCTGTGCGTTGACCCCCAGCGATGGTGTTGAGCCTTGGGTACTAGAGGTTATTGCAGTTTAAAAGCGATCACTAAATCAGTTTCTTGCTAAATATCCCCAAGCAAGGCTGGCAGCGATTGCCACCCAAATTTGATATGGAACAAGTAACAGCCCCATAACCAGCGATGCCTTAAAAGTTAGAAAGAGCATTGGAAGTGTAAGGAGCGCAGTCAGAGTTAAAGCAATGGATGCCGATAAGAAATTGTGTGGGACGTAGAATTGATTAGCCCAAGTTAGCGCGGCTGCAATACTTAAGCCAAATAATACAAGCCAAGTAATATTCTCAGATCGAGTTAAAGATTTGGAAACTTGAAATGACGCGATGCCGAGAACAGTGAAGTTGTAAGGCCAGATCAATCCGATTACAGCACTGGGTGGCTGCCAGGATGGACGATTGAGCGAGGCGTACCAACCTGGTGAGGATGAAACCCATATTCCTGAACCAAAGGCATAGATAAATACAAAGAGAATTCCAACGGCGGCAGCGATTAATTTGAAATCCACGTCAAGAATCTATCGGTATTTTTCAGTTTCGCTTGGACATTGTTTGCAGACTGCCCGCCAAATTTCATCGGCCTCGAAACCATCTTTCAAAGCTTCATCAACTGAACGGCTTCCTAATTCGCTTATGGCAATGTCTTTGCAAAAGGAAGGCGCCCAGGTTTCACCAAATGAGAGCGTGATTCGCTCACGTAGATCCGAGATTCGCATTTGAACCAGTTTTAAAACAGGGTGCGATCGACTAGCAGTTCGGCTTGTTCTCGAGATTGAGCCGGTGTTAAAGGTTGCATCACTTGGCCCATCAACCAACGCATTGCTATACCAGTACCGGCTGCAGACTTTGTCGCTGTAAACAAACAACGTGCGATTTCAAGATAAAGCGAATGTTCGGCATGGGAAAGCATTTCGGTGAGAACTGCCTTGTCATGGATTCGCATTGCGGCAAGAGCAGGATCACTCGAAATATAAAGTGAGAGTTTTTCGAGAGCGTCCGCTGGTGTCCCTGCGCTGTTAGCGAGCTCGATCATATGTTCAACTTCGGCAGTGATTAGCGCTGTTGTTACTGCACTCTTGTCACGGTAATGGTTATACAAAGTTGCACGTGATACTTCGGATGCATCAGCAATTTCAATCATGGAAATATTGGCTAAGCCAGATTTGGAAATAAGTGATTTAGTACCTTCGAGAATCGCACCTTCGGTTCGGCGATGTGTGGCGCCTTGTGTGGCGTACTTAGGCAGCGTCGACAACGGACAACTTCGCGCTCTCGAGAACTTTGAGTTCAGATGAGACGTTGGCAATCACAGTTGAGAGTGTTAAGCCGAGCGCTTCGCAAATTGCATTAAGCAACTCTGATGATGCTTCTTTCTGGCCGCGTTCTACTTCAGATAAATAACCGAGTGACACACGTGCTTCGCGAGCAACATCGCGCAGAGTGCGAGATTGTTCAGTGCGAGCAGAACGAAGGGTTTGTCCAACCGCGCTACGTAACAACGCCATGATGGTCCGCCTTTCCCTAGTCTTTATCTCGTTGTCTAAGGATACGCGCAAATGAGGCGATTGCGCTGGCAATAGTGGCATTTCGGACAACTTCACGTTCACCTGAAAGTGAAAGTTCCATGACCTGGGTTGTTGGGCCAACGAAAGCTACAAATACTCGGCCGGCTTCAGAGCCATCGGCTGGACCGGGGCCGGCAACGCCCGTTGTTGCTATAGCCCAAGTTGAACCAAAAGATTCATTTGCACCGCGTCCCATTTGCAAGGCAACTTCTTCGCTGACAACTGAGTGCTCTGTAATTATCTTCTGTTCGACTTTCAAATGTGAAACTTTAACATCGGGACGATATGCGACAGTTGAACCTAGGAAAACATCAGATGCCCCAGGCACGATCGTTAGTGCAGAGCTAAGTCCACCTGCAGTTAATGATTCAGCGGTGGAAAGTGTTTCGCCTCGCGCGCGCAGTGAGTCGTGGATTTGCGATACCAATCCCAAGATTTCATTTGATATTGTCACTAGAAATCCAATCAGCGTTGAGGTACGAAAGCTGATCGTACATAGTAAGCACCTGTAAAGATAGTAAGAGCGATTGCTATATACATAAATCCATCGCGGAACCAGTAAAGATCTGGGTTAAGTGGTAGAACATAAAATCCAGTACCAAAACTTTGGAAAGTAGCCTTAATCTTTCCACCCTTGTTTGCGGGGATTACTCCACGTTTTACTATTGCTAACCTAAATATCGTAATTCCAATTTCTCGAGCCAGAATTACGATGGTTATCCACCATGGCATGCGATCTAAAATAGAGAGGCAAACCATTGCAGTTCCCACCATCGCCTTATCTGCAACAGGATCAAGGAATTTACCGAGTTCAGTTATTTGCTGGCGACTGCGTGCTAAATTTCCATCAAAAATATCTGTTAATCCAAGGATAAAGAAGATCCACCAAGAAATAATCTGCCAGTTGTAATCATCGCCGCCATTCATAAATAAGGCGATTGCTCCAAATGGAATAAGAAGTAAACGTGTAAGAGTTAAAGAATTTGGAGTTATGAATGCGGGTACGTTCACAGCGGACGCGCCACCAAATCAGCGCCCATGGAATCAATGATCACCGCATCAATATATTGGCCAACCTCAAAATTAGTACCAATAAATGAAGTCGTGCCATCTACTTCTGGGCCTTGATGCGCCGCCCTTCCCTCTTGTAACTCACTATCTTCGATCAATACACGAACATTCTCGCCAATTCGGGCAGATGCACGTTGCGAGACCATCTCATCGGCTAAGGATGACAAAGATTCCACGCGGGATTTAATTACATCCTCATCGACTTTATCGCTCAGATCTAGCGCCTCCGTGTTGTCCTCATCGGAATATCCAAAGATGCCGATCGCATCTAACTTTGCAGCACTTATGAAATTAGCTAAATCATCGAAATCTTCTTGAGTCTCACCTGGGAAACCGACGATAAAGTTGGAACGGATTCCGGCTTCTGGAGAAAGCGCGCGAATCTGATTAATCAAATGCAGGAACTTTTCAGAATCTCCAAAGCGACGCATACGGCGCAGAACTGTTGGGCTGGTGTGTTGGAAAGATAAATCAAAGTAAGGAGCTACCTTTTCGGATTCGATCATCGCTTGCAAAAGTGATGGGCGCATTTCTGCCGGCTGTAAATATGAGAGACGAACCCGTTCCACGCCTTCAATAGCTGCAAATTCAGGCAGGATTTTCTCCATCAGTTTAAGATCGCCCAAATCCTTGCCGTATGAAGTTGTGTTCTCACTAACTAAAAAGAGTTCGGTCACACCATTTTGAGCTAGCCATTTACCTTCTTCAATAATCTCGGTTGGCTTGCGCGAAATAAATGAACCACGAAAATATGGGATCGCACAGAATGAACAGCGTCGGTCACAGCCAGATGCGATCTTAAGTGGCGCCCATGGAGCGTTACCCAAACGCTTGCGAAAGAGTGAACCACCTGCACCAAGTGAAGATGCATAGGCTTCATCGCGAGCAGCAGGGCGATCAGCGGGTGCAATTGGCAAAAGAGATCTGCGATCGCGCGGAACATGTGGCGTGTGCGCATTTCCAGAGACAATAGATTGCAGCCTTGCGGAAATGTCTTGATAGTCATCAAAACCTAAAATGCCATCTGCTTCAGGCAACGCTTTAGCAAGTTCTTGCCCATATCGCTCTGCCATGCAACCAACTGCAACAACGGCACGCGTAGTTCCGTGTCCTTTGAGCGAATTAGCTTCTAGCAAAGCATCAATCGAATCTTTCTTAGCAGATTCAATAAATCCACAAGTGTTTACCACCGCTACTTCAGCATCTTCAACATCAGAGACAAGTGTCCATCCATCGGCGGCCAGTCTGCCGGCAAGTTCTTCCGAGTCAACTTCGTTGCGGGCGCAGCCCATAGTGACGATTGCAACGGTACGGCTCATTGCCCAGATCTTACAGGGTCAAAGTGAGTTACTTAGTTCTAAAGGTCTTGCGTACCTCTTGATTACGCTCTCCAAGCGGGGCAAGTTCTTGCCCATTAAGTGTTAGATCAAGATCTCCGGCATTACTTAGATAAATACTGATTGAAGTTGGTGCGCTAAAACTTTTTGAATCGCCTTGGAATATAGGTCCTTTAAATAAATTTTTTCCATCTGAAACCACATGAATATTTGAGTTTCCGCGAGTTGCCGCAATTGTTAATTTCATTTCTCCATTTGCAGAAGGTGCGACAGGTGCTTCCACCTCTGGAGTTGGTTCAGCAGTTGGCGAGGCAACTGTTTGTGGCGTAGGAGATTGCGAGACCGTAGGGATAACCGTAGTTTTGGAGTTAGAGATGATTATTTGACCACCTGCGATCGCTGCCAAAATTACAACCGAAGCTATAGCCAGTGGCTTCCAAGAAAGAGTCTTGCGCTCGGTAGGAAGTTTGGTGACATTGTTTTCAACCAACATGTCATGGATTGTCCGCGACTCACTTGAATGTTCTTCGTTGTAAAGATCTATCAAAGTTTGCGCATCGACAGAAATCTTTGGTGCGATATTACGTAAATGTCCGCGGGCATATGTATCTCCCCCGCAATGAACAAAATTATTATTTTCAATTTCCTTGATTAAACCTGGACGAATACTTGTAATCTCTGCGAGTTCATCAATGCTCAGGCCAGCGCTTTCACGCGCACCTCGCAAAAACTCGCCTAGCGACATCTCAACTCACATTCAAAAAAATTAGGATCGATTGGTTAAGTCTAAATTCTACTTGTGCAATCACCCTAGGCATAGATGTACGGGTGATTAGGGGTCAAGATCACCCGTAGGAGTAGTACTAGTTTGGGTTAACGTGAAGTGAATTTAGTAATCACGAAGCGTTGCCAGCACTGAATCAAGTTCATCTGGCTTCACCATGACAATCCGCGCCTTGGATCCTTCGGATGGTCCGACGATTCCACGTGATTCCATTAGATCCATCAAGCGACCAGCTTTTGCAAAACCAACGCGCAACTTTCGCTGCAACATAGAAGTTGATCCAAATTGCGTTCCTACAACTAATTCAACAGCTTGCAGTAGAAGATCTAAATCATCACCAATATCTTTATCTACCAATTTGTTTGTCTGCGGTGCAACAGTTACATCTTCACGATAACGCGGTGAAAGTTGCTTCTTAACGTGATTTGTTACCGCTTCAATTTCACGCTCAGAAACATATGCGCCTTGAATACGAATCGCACGAGATGCACCCATCGGAATAAAGAGACCGTCACCTTGGCCGACCAACTTTTCGGCACCTGGGCTATCTAAAATAACGCGGCTATCCGCCAATGAACTTGTTGCAAATGAAAGACGGGAAGGAACGTTAGCCTTGATCAAACCTGTAACAACATCGACCGATGGGCGTTGTGTTGCCAATACCAAGTGGATGCCTGCAGAACGTGCGAGCTGCGTGATTCGTACAACCGATTCTTCAACTTCACGGGCTGCAACGATCATTAAATCTGCAAGTTCGTCAATGATCACAAGCAAGTATGGGTATGGCTCAACGACGCGATCGCTACCGGGAGGGGCGATAACTTTTCCAGCACGCACCGCCTTATTGAAATCATCGATATGCCTAAATCCAAAAGTAGAAAGATCTTCATAACGAAGATCCATCTCGCGTACCACCCAAGTAAGCGCATCAGCGGCTTTCTTTGGGTTGGTTATGATCGGAGTAATTAAATGAGGAATGCCTTCGTAGGCAGTTAACTCAACGCGCTTTGGATCTATTAATACCAATCGCACATCATCCGGCGTTGCTCTCATCAAAATAGATGTAATCATCGCGTTAATCATTGAAGATTTACCGGCACCTGTTGCACCTGCAACAAGTAGGTGCGGCATTTTCGCCAGGTTTGCGCAGACAAAGTTTCCTTCGACATCTTTACCTAGGGCAACCAACATTGGGTGGTGATCTTGTCCGGCAACGCTAGAGCGCATCACATCTCCCAGAGCGACAATTTCGCGGTCTGCGTTAGGAATTTCGATTCCGACCGCTGATTTTCCAGGGATTGGCGAAAGAATTCGCACGTCGCTGCTGGCAACCGCATATGAAATATTCTTTGCAAGTGCGGTAATTCGTTCGACTTTTACCGCATTACCTAATTCAACTTCATATCTGGTAACCGTTGGGCCGCGCATGAATCCTGTGACTTGGGCATCGATTTCAAATTGCGCAAATACTTCGGTAAGAGCTGCAACCACAGTGTCGTTTGCCTTCGACTTAGCCTTTGCGGCAGGACCAGTACGAAGTAAATCTTGTGGAGGTAGCGAATAATGTGAATCGGCAGTCAGCAATAGTTGTTCGGGACGCTTGGCAGAGGCAGGAGTACTCGTCGATGCTGCGGGTGCTTGAACATGGCGCGGGACTTCAACTGTGAACTCTTCATCGAATTCTTCTTCATCTAAATCATCTTCTTGAACTTCATCAGCGTGATGATTCCAGGCAACGACAGGAGTTTCAAAAGGCGGCGTATCTGTAATTTCAAAAACTGACTCTTCGCGTTGAGGGCGCTTTGACCAGAGCCAGATCGAAGTATTTTTCACTCGGATAGCAATCGAAGAAAGAGGTGTTGCTGTCGTTACGAGGATTCCAAAGAAAAATAGTGCAAACAAAAATGGGTATGCCAACATCGAAGTCATCAAAGCTTCGAGCGGCATGGCAACTGCGTAACCGAGCCATCCCCCGCCTTGGCGCATTGCAGTGGCACCGGTTGGATTTATCGCGCCAAGAGAACCGTTTAAAAGATGCGCTAAACCTGCGGCGCTAACAATCATTGTTACGATGCCAACAACAATGCGTGAAGTTGCTTTGTGATCATCGGGAACTCGGAATAGACGAATTGCAAAATAGATTGCTACAACGGGTGCGAAGAATCCGATTCGACCGAATGCACCGTAAATTACTGAATACAGATTGCGGCCCACAAAGTTATCTGCAGCAAACCATGTACCCGCAAATGCGGTCAGTGCTAAAAGAAGTAGTAGAAAGGCGACGCCATCTCGATGATGGGCAGGATCTAAATCGCGAGCCCCACGAGCTAGAAAGCGAACCGTTGAACCGAGGGCTTTGGCTAAAGTAGACCAAATTGCATTTATCGCGCGGCTAAGAATCGATAAGGCTGATTTGGAAGCCTTACTAGATGTTGTGCGTTTTTTCTTAGCCACAACTTTAATCTTAGCGGTCAGACCTCAATAACTACGGGAACAATCATTGGGCGGCGGCGATGTTTTCCACCAACCCAGCTGCCTATAGTCCGGCGAACAACTTGAGAAAGTTGATGGGTTCCATTTACACCTTCTGAAACCGCGTGCTGTAAGGCTTTTTCAATCTGCCCCTTAACTTCGTCAAAGAGTGCTTCGTCCTCGTTAAAGCCACGTGCATGAATATCAGGTCCCGCGATGATCTTTCCACTTTGCGATTCGATTACAACTACTACTGAAATAAATCCTTCTTCACCAAGAATTCGGCGATCCTTAAGTGATGATTCGGTTATATCTCCGATACTTCCACCATCTACATATACAAAACCACACGGGACGGATCCTGCGACGCTGGCTTCGTGATCAACCAAATCAACAACTATTCCATTTTCGATTACAAATGCATTTGCACGCGGAACTCCTGCTTGGATTGCAAGTTCGGCATTAGCCTTTAAGTGGCGCCATTCTCCATGAACTGGCATCGCATATTTAGGTTTAACAATGTTGTAGCAGTACAACAACTCACCTGCTGCAGCGTGGCCAGATACGTGCACCATCGCGTTGGCTTTATGGACGACTTTTGCACCGAATCTTGTTAGTTCGTTAATGACGCGAAATACTGAGTTTTCATTTCCCGGAATAAGCGAGGATGCCAGAATTACAGTGTCGCCATCGCCGACTCTGATCTGGTGATCGCCATTTGCCATACGAGAGAGTGCCGCCATTGGCTCGCCTTGAGATCCAGTACAGATCAAAACTACTCGATCGTCGTAGTTATCAAGATCTTTGGCATCAATAACCATTCCGGATGGAACGTTTAAGTAGCCCATATCTTCAGCAATCTTCATATTGCGCACCATTGAACGCCCAATGAAAACTACTTTTCGATCGTGCATGGCTGCAGTGTCGATTACCTGTTGCACACGGTGCACATGAGATGAGAAAGAGGCGACGATTACGCGACGTTTGGTAGCAGCTATTACCCTATTTAGCGCTGGCATAATTTCACGCTCTGACGGAGTGAATCCAGGGACATCAGCATTTGTAGAATCGACTAAGAATAAATCAACGCCTTCATCGCCCAAGCGAGCAAATGTACGTAAATCAGTAATGCGGCCATCGAGCGGCAATTGATCCATCTTAAAATCACCGGTATGTAAAACCGTTCCAGCCTTAGTGTGAATCGCAATCGCTAAAGCATCAGGAATCGAGTGATTTACTGCAACGAACTCGACTTCAAATGGCCCAATATCTTCGCGCATGCCTTCTTTAACTTCACGAGTAAGAGGGGAAATGCGATGTTCCTTTAACTTTGCAGTTACCAATGCCAGAGTCAAAGCAGATCCGTAGAGAGCGATATCCCCGCGTTCGCGCAATAGATAAGGTGTTGCGCCAATGTGATCTTCATGTCCGTGAGTAAGTACTAAACCGACTACATCATCTAGACGATCTCGAATGTAACTAAAGTCCGGCAAAATTAAATCGATACCTGGTTGGTTCTCTTCAGGAAATAGCACTCCACAATCAACTATTAAAAGCTTGCCGTTAGTTTCAAAGACGGTCATATTGCGGCCGATTTCAGCTAAACCGCCGAGTGCGACAATGCGCAATCCATTAGCGACTAATTTGTCGGGAAGGCCGAGATCGGGATGCGGATGGGTCATAAATTAATTTTTATAGCGAGACGCCGCCAGCGATCAGATCGGTGCGCAGCTGCGCGATCTGTTCCTGCGTTGCATCTACTAGAGGAAGTCTTGTGTGGCCACCAGGTAGGCCCATCATATTTAGCGCAGCCTTCGTCAGAATTGCACCTTGTGTGCGGAAGGTTCCGGTAAAGACTGGAAGTAACTTCTGATGAATTTCCAGTGCACGCGCTGCATTGCCAGCAAACCAAGCGTTTAACATCTCTTTCAGATCTTTACCGACGGTATGTCCGCAAACAGAAACCATTCCGACCGCGCCAACTGAAAGCAGTGGCAAGTTCAAAATGTCATCACCTGAATAAACAGGGATTCCGCAGCGTTTAATAACCCAAGAGGTCGATGCCACATTTCCTTTGGCATCTTTTAGCGCAACAATTTGTGGGTGCTCAAAAAGGCTAACAATCGTGTCAGGCTCAATTTCAATTCCACAACGACCCGGAATGTCGTACATCATTAACGGTAAATCTGTAGCACTTGCAACCGCTTTAAAGTGAGCAGCGACACCGGCTTGTGGTGGCTTGTTGTAATACGGTGTAACAACTAACAAGCCATCGGCGCCTGCTTTTTCAGTGCGCTTTGCTTGGTTTATTGAATAGTCAGTTTCGTTATCGCCAGCACCGGATACAACGAAGATTTTTGGTCCGACTACATCTTTTACAACGCGAATAATCTCTTCTTTTTCAGATGATTTCGTAGTTGGGGCTTCACCAGTTGTTCCGTTAACCGCGATTCCATCATGTCCAATTGCGACCAAGTGAGCAGCTAACTTTTCGACGCCAGGCCAATCGATTTTGCCATCCTTATCGAAAGGGGTCACCATTGCGGTGAGCATGCGTCCGAATGGTGCTGCGATATCCATGGGTGAAACCTACCGTTTTACGGTGCGATCCGTCCAGATTTTCCGAAAGCACCGTAGGTAAGTGGCATTAATTTAGCGAATTCGGCTTCCATTTTCTCTGCAACCATCTCGATTTCGCGTTGTGGATAGCTGGGAAAATGTGAACCTTCGCGCGCTGTGCGAAGTGAAAGAAAATTCATAAGTGCACGGGCATTCATGGTCACGTACATTGAAGAATATGTTGCGACTGGAAGCACTGCGCGCGCTACTTCGCGGGCGACTCCGGCATCCAACATTTTTTGATAACTATCGTATGCAACTATGTACGCATCTTTCATTGCCTTAACGGTTACATCAAATTGTTCTTGGGTGCC
>CAITKS010000169.1 GCA_903893085.1 uncultured Actinomycetes bacterium
ATCCCAGAGCATTTCCTCTGTTACGAGCTCGTCTTGGCCATCATCTTCGCTCATCGATACCCCCGTTGATTTAGTAGTTCAACTAGCCACCTTGCGGTGAATGAGCCAGACATTACTCTCAAATATTTAAGAAGGCGCGTTGTTTTGCGTAAACGCCGTGCGCCAATTTCCCAGCGGCCCACGCGGCATCGCACTCAAAACATTCTCGGTAACGCTGCGAATCTGCTTTTGCGTTGCCTGATCAAAGCGATGGCCCCATGGGCATTTATTTTCCATGGCGCAAACCCAGCCATTTGTGGCCATATTCAAAATCCCTGCCCCGGATGGCCGTGTGTAATAAGTAGCCATGGCCGGAATCGACTTCTCTGTAGGAAGAATGGCTGACCTGGCAATCGTTTCGACAGGAGGACCGTTGAAGGTAATTGGTGTATCGGCCTCATAGCCAAAAACGCCCTTAATTATCGAGCCCTTTGGCAAATTATTAAATGGCCATTGCTGAGTTTCGATCACCATATCTCGCTTGTAATTTAAAACGAAATATTGCGATCCAAGTAAATCAATTTCAGGTCGACCAAGGCTGCGCCACTCTTTGATATTCGAAATTTCAAAATTATTTATATCTATTCGGTTATAGGCAGTATTGCCGCCGAAGACAATTAAGTTAATACCTCGATCGACTGCGCTTTCTACAGCATCGCGCATGTTTGTTGTCCAATACTCGCTATGCCCACCGAACACAATTGCTTTGGAATTTACCAACAAATCTGCTTTGGAATCTAAATCAAAGTCGGTCGCATAGTTAACTGATAAGCCCAATTTCTCGGCAGCTTTAACGATTGGAAATTCCATGTATTGAAACTGTCCAGATCCATCTCCGTCATAGGGCCTTAAGAACGAAACATCGGATGAGCGCGTTTCACGTTTCCCATCCGGACCTTTATAGAGTGAATATCCTCCCCATTGGTTATAGGACTGCCATGTAAGAACAGAAGAGATAAATGTGATCTCACTTGGTGCACTTGGATTGCTAATCACCAGAGGAACAAATGTTGAAGTGCGATTAAAGGCTTTTAACTTAAAGAGATACTGACCCGGCAGATATTTATCACCCGCTGTAAATTTCCAATTGCTGGCAATTTTCTTTTTCTCAACTAAGCGAGCGCCCACACCGCCGTAATAACCCATTCGATAAATCTCAACCGTGGCTTGGTCTGAACCAACTAAGGTAATTTGAGTACTTTCACCGCACCGCAGCGAGCTCTGATCAAAATATCCTTCAATCCGGTCCACGTTTTTTCGCCGCGAATAATCCGCGCTAAAGCGCATCGGAATTCCCGAACTCCATTCCTTGCTGCCTGCCTTGGAGTTTTCTTGTGCCACCCAGTCAGCCGATGGGGCGCTGCACCCATTTGCCTGTGCAGATGGTGCGCCCGAAAGACCCACAACCATCGCAGTTATGACCAGGATTTGAACCAGCATGGTCTAAAGAATAGGTGGCAATTTTCGCGTGGACAGGCTCAATGGACCTCGGTTACCCTTACCTTCTTGCAAACCATTTGCATCTAGGAATAACCCCGCTGGGAGCTCCATGAACAAGATTGTTACCGAAACTCCACGCATTCCCCTGCGCGAGCGCCTGACCCGCGACGAATGGCGCCGTATGGCTGCCATGTTCGGCTTCATCGCTTTCTTACACATTGCCGGCGTGCTCTTAATGTGGCAAGCGACAAGTGGCCGATACGAATTATCTGACGGCACGCTCTTTGGTTGGGGAACAGCAGTTCTGGCATACACATTGGGAATGCGTCACGCATTCGATGCCGATCACATCAGTGCAATTGATAACACAACTCGTAAATTGATGTCTGAGGGTCAACGCCCCTTAGCGGTTGGTTTCTTCTTTTCATTAGGGCATTCATCTGTTGTTGCTGCTCTCGCAATTCTTCTGAATTTCGGAATCAAGGCGCTTGGCTCACAACTTAAGGACGAAGATTCAACTCTGCACCATTACACAAGTTTAATTGGTCTAACGGTTTCTGGAACTTTCTTGATGTTAATTGCAATTTTAAACCTGATTATTTTGGTTTCCATTGTGGGCGTATTCTTAAAAATGCGTAAAGGTCTTTACAACGAAGAAGAATTAGAAAAGCACCTTAACTCTCGAGGATTGTTGATGCGTTTCTTCGGCCCTATCGCACGACGTATCGATAAGAGCTGGAAGATGTATCCGCTCGGAATTCTCTTTGGTTTGGGTTTTGATACTGCAACTGAAATTGGATTGCTTGTACTTGCGGGTTCTTCCGTTATTGCTGGTTTGCCATGGTGGGCAGTTCTCTCGTTGCCATTCTTCTTTGCAGCTGGCATGAGTTTGCTCGACACAATTGATGGTTCATTTATGAACTTTGCATACGGTTGGGCTTTTTCAAAACCGGTACGCAAGGTTTATTACAACATCATCATCACTGGTCTCTCTGTTGCAGTTGCGCTATTTGTTGGCGGACTTGAGATTTGCCAAGTGATTGCCCAGCAACTGAATTTAACTGGTGGTTTCTGGGATTATGCGCTGCAATTCAATTTAAATAGCGCTGGATACTTCATTGTTGCCGCATTTGCTGTCGTTTGGAGTATTGCCTTACTTCTCTGGAAATACGGAAAAGTCGAAGAGCGCTGGCACAACAGTGCACATGAAGCCCAAATGGCTCGCGGTGAAGTCAGCAATCACGCTGCTGCCGGTGTCGATCTTGGACCGATTAAAGATGGTTGGAAGATCGACTAATCAATTTGATTCGATTTTGACCAATTGCGGCTCCCAATAAAACAATAAGTGCGCCAACTGGTTCATACCAAGCCAACTCTTCTTGCAAGAAAATCACGCCAACAAGAACAGCAACGACTGGCGTTAAATAAGTGACGCTACTTGCGATCGCACTGCCCGCTAGTTCCATGATCTTGAAGTTCCATATGTATGCAAATCCGCTTCCAAATACGCCCAAACCGATCATCGCCAAAATTGGACCTGGACGGTATTCATCTTTTGCAATCCCATCAAGTAAATAGAACGGTAACAAAGTTAGAGCGCCAGATGTTACTTGTGCTGCAGCAACCGATTCTGATGGCAATTTATGAGGAATCACAAATCGGCGAGAGTATGGGAAAGAAAATCCATAACAAGAAACGGCGAATAACAAAACTAAGATTGCCCAAAGTGGATTATCGCCAAGGCCTTGCCATGCACCAAGCACTGTTAAAACGCCGAAAAATCCAATACCGATTCCGAGCACTTGGTAAAACTTTGGTTTCTCATCTCGAGTAACCAGCATTATTGCTATCAACGTCATAAGCGGTGTAACAGCATTAATTATCCCAGCCAAAATAGATGTCACTTCAGTTTCAGCCAGTGCAAATAGAACTCCGGGAATTACATTCAGCAACATCGAGACAACCCAGAGATGTGCCCACAAACGTTTAGATCTAGGAAGTGAAATTCCTTTAAATCTCGCCCAAGCCAACAAAGTCAGAGCGCCCAATGCACAACGTCCGAAGGCAACCCCAAATGGAGTTAGAAATTCCAAGCCCATTTTTATGAAGATAAATGAGCATCCCCAAACAAAACCCAGAGCAAGGTAGATCGGAAGCCAAGAACTGCTTTTCTTTTTGGTAAGTCCTGACACGTGGGCCCTGTGGGGCTCGAACCCACGACCCACGGATTAAAAGTCCGTTGCTCTACCGACTGAGCTAAAGGCCCCACTGTATTTCAGCAAAATCTGCGCCAAATACTCGCCGTATCTTAGCGGAGATTCAACGCCCCTTTGACGCTCGCATTAAGCGGTCGCGGATCGCAAGTGCCAAGCCATCACCTGCTGGCTCGGCTACAACAACAGATTTAAGTTGGCGCGCATCTGCATCGCGAAGTGCGGAATACATAATGCGAGCAAACTCTTTAACCGTTGCTGGCGCTGCAAGGCGAATAACACCTGCTGGAGTTTCTAGATCTGACATTGCAATAAATCCCTCACCAGCAATCGGTGTGCGATTTAGATTCACAGTTGCATTTGGTGCGTAGTGATTTTCCAAAGATCCACTTACTCGAATACTTGTTACTGTTGTTGAAACTTTTAACCCAGTTGATTCTTCGATCATTTCAATTGTTATTGCACCAGGACGCAAGATGCGTGGGGCACCTGATGTGCAGTCAATGATGGTTGATTCAACTCCAACGGTCGATGGGCCTCCATCTAAAATCTGATCTTTACTTTCTAGATACTCACCAAGCTCTTCTTGTACAGCTTGCGCAGTTGTTGGTGAGACGTGGCCAAAACGATTAGCACTTGGCGCTGCAATTCCTTTGCCGCCGATTTTTTCAAAGGCGGATAAAAGTGCGAGTGCAACGACATGATCTGGTACACGCAACCCAACAGTTGGTTGTCCCCCAGTGACGAAGTCTTCAGCCAGAATCGAACGCTTTAAAACTAAAGTCATTGGGCCAGGCCAGAAATCGCGGGCTAATGAAATTGCATAATTTGGGATCTCATCTGCCCAATCACCAAGTGATTGCATCGAATGGATATGAACGATTAGCGGATGATCTGCTGGGCGTCCTTTAACTTTATAGATTCGGGCAACCGCGCTTGGATTTGTCGCATCTGCGCCAAGTCCGTAAACAGTCTCGGTCGGCAGTGCTACTAAGCCACCATCTTTAAGTAATTGGGCTGCCTGCGCCAGAGAGTCAGCGGTGCACTTAGATACGAATTCACCACTGCTCATGTGCGCAATTATCGCGCCTTTTTGCGAGAAGATAACCACATGGCCGCGCAAGTAAAAGTAATGCAGATAATCGCCCGCATGAATGTGGGTGGTCCTGCTGTGATCGTGGCCGAACTTATGCGCGGCTTAGATAAATCTGCCTTTGATCAAATTTTGGTCACTGGTTATTGCGATGAAAATGAAGCTGACTATTTAGACACCGTGGCAACCGATATCAAAGCAACGCGCATCGCAGGCTTGGGCCGTTCGGTGTCGTTGATCGCAGATCTGAAAGCGTTCTTTGGTTTGGTCTCACTCATGCGAAAGTTCAAACCAGATGTAATCCATACTCACACTGCTAAAGCTGGGGTCTTGGGTCGTTTAGCATCGCTTCTCGCCGGTCGCGGTGCGGTTCGCGTGCACACTTTCCACGGACATTTACTTCACGGATACTTCAGCGGCGCCATTACCAAATTAGTTATCTTGATTGAAAAATTCTTTGCCTCACGCACCAGTGTTTTGATTGCCATCGGCACCAAAGTCCGAGATGACTTGGTTGCCGCTGGTATCGGTCGCGCCGATAAATATCGTGTTTTCTTTCCAGGTCTGCCCGCACCAAAATCAATTGTGAAGGCATCCGCACAAAGTGCACTTGGAATAAGTGCTGAAACTTTGTATGTAACTTTTGTGGGGCGCTTGACCCAGATCAAACGTCCAGATCGTTTATTAGATGTTGCTTCAGAATGTAAAACGCGTGGCTTAGATCTGCGTTTCTTAGTTGCTGGAGAGGGCGAGCTATTTGAAAGTTCAACAGCGCGCTGCCAACGCGAGCAGTTAAACGTTACTTTCTTTGGCTGGCGCAATGACATTGATCAGATATTTGCCGCCAGCGATATTGCAATTCTTACTTCCGATAACGAAGGAATTCCACTGACTTTAATTCAGGCAGCCCAAGCAAGTTTGCCGATTGTGGCAACAAACGTTGGATCTATCTCAGATATCGTCATAAATGAGAGCAGTGGTTATTTAACGCAGACCAACGCTGCAGATATGGCTGATGCGATTGAAAAGTTAGTGCGGGATACCCAGTTACGTAAGTTAATGGGTGATGCTGGCAAGGCTCGCGCTGAACAGTATTTCTCATTGGCTCGCATGGTTAAAGATCATTCTGATCTCTATCGCTCGCTATAAATCACACGTTTTTCTCAGAACTCCAACAGGCTTAGGTAATTAAATAGGGGATACTTATCCCATGACTACAACTCGTGTTCGCAAAATCGCCGCCGCACTAATCGCACTTACTTTGGCGGGAGGTATCGCGGCTTCGATTCCTGCTGAAGCTGCAACGACAGCCACTCGTTATGTAACAGTAAATTCTGAAGGCACAATCAAAGTGACCCCGGATGCAGTTCGTTTGAACGCGAATGTTTCTGTTGTGGCCGGCTCAAATAAAGAAGCGCTAGCAAAGACTTCAACTGCTGCAACTGCAGTACGAGCCGCACTTACTAAGGCAGGAATTCTAAAGGGTGATATCGCGACGCAGAGCATCTCTGTCTACCCAGAATATAACTACACCCAAGATAAGGGTTCAGTTTTAATTGGTTACCGTGGTTCTCAAGGTTTTGTAGTAACTATTAAGAACGCTGAAAACGCTGGCACTGTTATTGATGCAGTAGTTGCCGCAGGTGGAAATGACTTGCAAATTCAAGGCGTGACTCCATTTGTTCTTGATTCATCATCTGCTACTGAATCAGCACGCGCAAACGCTGTTAAAAACGCTAAAGCGAAAGCAACTTCATATGCCAAGTTATTGGATGCAAAACTTGGTCGCGTAAATTACTTAGTTGAAAACTCAAGTCCGGTTAGCTATCCAACTGTGATGGCGATGGCAAAGTCTGCTGAATCCGATGCAACTGTTGTTGATCTAGGTCAGCAAGATGTGACTGTTTCAATAACAATCCAATGGGCACTTCTCTAAATCACCTTACTTATCGCCTTTTCTGGGCAGGCAAATAACCGATTTTGGTTAGCACCCCTATAACGGGTACGATTTGCGAGCCTCAAACGTCCCCATCGTCTAGGGGCCTAGGACATCGCCCTTTCACGGCGGTAACACGGGTTCGAATCCCGTTGGGGGCACGCAAGGCCGAATTCATTCGGCACACGGCTTTAAGGTGACATAAGAGCCACTTATGTTTTCATTCTTTAAGGCCCGGTAGCGCAGTTGGTTAGCGCGCCGCCCTGTCACGGCGGAGGTCGCGGGTTCAAGTCCCGTCCGGGTCGCGAGAAGAGAGTGTCCACACACTCTCTTCTTTTTTAATCTTTGATTAACAATTTAATATTGGCTCGGTAGCTCAGTTGGTACGAGCGCGCGACTGAAAATCGTGAGGTCGACAGTTCGATCCTGTCCCGAGCCACAATTATTTTTTAAGAATTATAAAAAAGAATTAACCGGCAGATCCTGATCCAGAAGGTCCTGCTTTGCGTTGCACCTGAGGTGCGCCACCACTGCGTTGACCGCCACGAATCTTGGAACCACCCTCTGCATGTGTCTGTGTTCCGGGTGCGCCCTTTTTACCTTTTTTTGCTTCAAGAGCGGCGAGCATTCTCGCTTTTACATCATCGTTGTTAGCCATGTCTTTAGTCTACCCCTCAGATGGAATTCGCAAGAAGTAAACCAATTTAAAAATCCAAGCAGCAGCACCAATGGCCATTAATTCATAGCCGGCGGTATCTGGCCAGGTGTAGATAGCTAGCGCTAGCGCACCATAGAAAGCCGCTAGCCCCCACAAGCTAAATGCAGTTACGCGACGAGTTAGACCAACGCGCATTAAGCGATGCGACAAATGATCGGTGCCGCCTTGAAATGGCGATATTCCGCGATAAATGCGTGATGTAACCGCAACCGTTGTATCAAGAATTGGAACGGCCATTAACGCTAAAGGAATAGCGAATGATTTGATTTGTGGCACAACGCCTGGGCTTAAACGAATAGTGAGCACCGAAATGATGATGCCTAGAAAAAGCGCACCCGCATCGCCCATATAAATCTTGGCTGGTGCCCTGTTCCACATAAGAAATCCGGCTGTTGCACCTGCCGTGACGATTGCCAACGCGCTTACTAATATCTGTTGGCGATCATAGGCAATAAAGAATAGGAAAAATGTAATCACTGCAACGGTCCCAGCGGCGCCGCCATCTAAATTATCAAAGAAATTAATCGAGTTGCAGACACCAACAATCCACAAGACAGAGATTGCATAATTTAGGAACGTATTTCCGAAAGCAACACCCATTGTGTCAGTCGATGTCAGAATCACTGCCACGATAATTCCAGTGAGTGTTTGCGCGATTAAACGTGGCCATGGTTGCAGTCCGCGCAAATCATCAATAAGACCCATTGCAGAAATTGCCATTGCTGGCACCAATACGAAACTTGCTAGACGGAAGGTTTCCATAGAAAAATCAACAGCTAGCAATGAACCGTATGAAGCACCAACAACACCTAATGCAATTGCGACTCCGCCTAAATATGGCACCGGAGTCTTTTGCACTTTGCGAGCTAAATTTGGAGCATCAACAGCGCCAATGCTCAGCGCTATTTTTCGCATAAGTGGGGTGATAGCTCCGACAAAGATAAATGTGAGCGCGCCAAGAATAAAAAATTGCAGTACTGAATATTCCATTAGGTTAATTACTTGTCTTCACTTTTAAAATAGTTGTTGCGCAGATCCTCAACTTCGGATTTACGGAAGCGACGATGTCCACCAAGTGTACGAATTGAAGTTAACTTGCCAGCCTTTGCCCAACGCGTAACCGTCTTTGGATCAACGCCAAAAAGATCGGCGACTTCTCGTGGAGTGAGCAAGATTTCTGCATCAGGCAGACGGTTCATAACTCACCTTTTCCATTTATTTCAATCGGACAAACGTGATGTCCGATTTGTAACGAGTGTCGGAAGTATCCGCCAAAGTGAGCGCAAATAGCAAGGCGCGTACCGTTCTGAGTTAAATCAGATGGCGGATTCAAAGCCCTGAACGATGCGCCAGCGACTTACTAGACGCTCATATCCCTGGCCTGCCATGGCGCCGTCGCCAGCCGCCAATCCGGATAGCGAAAGCAGAACATCCTCGACAGATGTATCGGCTTCGATTCCTTCTTCTCCCGCTAAGCGCAGTCCGAAATCTAAATAGTTAGCTAAGCCACCATAATCAAGTTCAACGAGAGATTTGTTGTGGAACATATCAAGCCATTCGAGTAAATGTTCAATCTCGGCTTCTACAGATCCTTCACCAAATGCGCTACGAACAGTTTGATGTGCAACTTCAGTGCGCGCTTTAGCATCTGCGATGTTGGTGCGCATAATGCAGAAAAGCCCATCCTCATCTTCGCCGCGGACGCGTTCTTCGGCCATAAAGAGAGAGAACCAACGCGGCGGGATCAACCAATTTTCAGTCAAGATATGTGGCACACGATCTTCCATTAAATCAACACCGGCAGTGATTACATCTTCCAGCGATTGCGGTAAGAAAAATGGTGTTACAGATGATGGCAACGAAT
>CAITKS010000170.1 GCA_903893085.1 uncultured Actinomycetes bacterium
CTTCACCTGGTGACCAACCAAGCAGCGCAAGGTAATTGCAGATCGCTTCAGGTAAATAACCTTGTTCGCGATACCAAGCAATTGAAACTTCGCCGTTGCGCTTAGATAACTTGGCGTTATCTTGCCCCATGACAAAGGGAAGGTGGGCAAATACTGGGTAGTCAGCCAGTGCAACGCCCATCGCCTGATAAACGCGAATCTGACGAGGAGTTGAAGAGAGCAGATCTTCACCACGCAGAACGTGGGTGACCTTCATCAAAATATCATCGACTGCCACAGCAAGTGTGTACAGAGGTGAACCGTCGCCACGCACCAAGACGAAGTCAGGTACGAATTTGTGATCAAATGTCACATCACCGCGAATCTCATCGGTAAATGTAGTGCTGCCATCTGGCATGCGCATACGTACAACACCGTTACGGCCTTGCGCTTTATACGCTGCGATTTGATCATCAGTTAAATCACGACAATGACCGTTATAGCCAGGTGCCACATTTGCAGCGCGTTGCGCTTCGCGAACCGCTTCTAACTCTTCCGGTGAGCAATAGCAGTAATAAGCATCTTTCTGATCTAAAAATTTCTGTGCCCAATGCGCATAGATATCAAGGCGTTGGGATTGTAAGTAAGGACCATTTTCGCCACCGACTTCTGGACCCTCATCCCAATTAGGGCCGAGCCATTTAAGGGTATCGATCGCTGCTTGAATGTATTCATCAGTTACGCGGGTCGTATCAGTGTCTTCAATACGGAATAAGAATGTGCCACCGGTATGACGCGCATATGCCCAATCAAAAAGTGCAGTACGAATATTTCCGACGTGCAGGTCACCGGTAGGAGATGGTGCGAAACGAACCTTTACTTTTTTCTCACTCACGGTTTTGCACTCACCTTATTTGTTAGTTGACCAAGTCCCTCAACGCTGACAACGACGTTGCCGCGCTCGATTAGGGGCCCAATTCCAGCTGGTGTTCCGGTAATAATTACATCACCTGGCAACAAAGTCATTACTTGAGAAACAAATACGACGATGTCGACAACGCTAAAAATCATCTGATCAAGTGTTGCATCTTGGCGCAATTCATCATTTACCTTAGAGAAGATTCGTTGTGTGCCAGGTACAAAATCTGTCTCGATCCATGGGCCGATTGGGCAGAAGGTATCAAAGCCTTTAGCGCGCGCCCATTGACCGTCACTGCGTTGCAGTTCGCGGCAAGTGACATCGTTCGCCAGCGTGTAACCGAAGATAACTTCATGGACTCGCTCTTTAGGAACATCTTTACAGACACGGCCGATGACGACAGCAAGTTCTGCCTCATAATCAATTGTTGGAGCCATCGCAGGCCAAACTATTGTGTCGCCTGGGCCAATCACAGATGTATTTGGCTTTAAGAAAATGATCGGTTCTTTTGGTACATCAGAACCCATTTCTTTGGCATGGTCGGCATAGTTCTTGCCAACAGCGACGATTTTGCTGCGCGGAATAACTGGTGCAAGCAAGCGCACTTTAGAAAGTTCGACTTTGGCAGCAGTCTTAGTCACACCGTGATAGATCGGATCGCCAGAAATAACCGTGATCGAATTATCTTCTTCGAGTACCCCAAAGAGTGGATCTGTTCCAAGACCAGATTCAGGTCCTGGAGAAAATCGCACGATACGCATTGGGCTATCTTACGCCCTGGTTACGCTCCCGTTGGCATC
>CAITKS010000171.1 GCA_903893085.1 uncultured Actinomycetes bacterium
AGTTACGTGAGCGCATTTATTACATTGGCTCCCGTGCAGCGCTAGATATTGATGTCCTAGGTTTAGAAGCAGCGATCGCACTTTTAAATGATCAAATCATCACGGATGAATCGGATCTATTTGATTTAAATACCGAATCTTTGACGCGCTCCGAGTTCTTCACTAAAAAAGATGGCAGTACTGGCAAAAACACCGAGAAGTTATTGGCCGCTTTAGAAACCGCCAAGACTCGTCCATTGTGGCGCATCATTGTTGCGCTATCGATTCGCCATGTTGGGCCAACTGCTGCGCAATCTTTAGCCAATAATTTTGGATCTATGGATGCAATTGCAAAAGCAGACGTTGCCGAGCTCTCTGATATTGATGGGCTTGGCGAGACTATTGCGCAATCAATTGTGGAATGGTTTGGCGTTGATTGGCATCGCAACATTATTAAGAAGTGGCAAGCCGCTGGCGTGATAATGCAAGCACAGGCCAGTGAGCAATTACCGCAAACGTTAGCCGACCTGACTTTTGTAGTAACCGGAGGATTGGAAAATTTCACACGCGATTCAATTGCCGAGACCATCACCGCACATGGTGGCAAAGCTGCGGCATCTGTTTCAAAGAAAACGGATTATGTATTAGTCGGCAGCGACCCTGGATCAAAACTGGCAAAAGCCCAAGAACTTGGCGTAACAATCATTGATGAGGCGCGCTTTTTAGAATTACTTGCAGGGCGGGGGTAGTCTGTACCCATGATTCTTGCTTCGGAACAACTTCGCGAACTGCCAGCGCCTCCAATTGCATTTGGTATCGGTGCCTTCATTGTATTTTCCCTCTTTCTATATCTAGTTCTTCGACTAGATAACGATTAATTCTTTAGCCATCCGTTAGGTTTCATTTTGGCGAAGATTGCAATTTACGGCGGAACATTTGACCCAATTCATAAAGGGCACCTGCACGTAATTGAACAAGTAATTTTGCGGGGTATTGCTGATCGCATTCTTTTAATCCCTGCGGGAGAACCGCTACTTCGCCAAATGCAACCGGTTGCAACAGGTGCCCAGCGTCGTGCGATGTGCGTGCAAGCCCTCAATGATTTGCCTGCTGAAATATCTAAGCAGGTAGAAGTAAATCCAATCGAGATTCTGCGCTCTGGGCCAAGTTATGCAATTGATACCGTTGATGCAGTTGCACAGACTTATCCCGATGATGAAATTTTGATGATTGTTGGTACAGATGCCTTCGCCAAGATCGCGCAGTGGCATCGCAGTGACGAATTACAGGATAAAGTCGACTTCATAGTTATTGATCGTCCAGAATTTCCTGGCTCTCCAACAGTTGATATTGGAGCACTTGATATTTCTGCAACGCAGGTTCGCGCCGGCGAATCAGACGCTCTTTCACCTCACGTAGCAACCTATATAAAGGAGCACAACCTCTATGCCCGCAAGTAAGAGTGTTACCGAGTTGACCCAGGTTGCAGCTCGCGCAATCGCTGACAAATTTGGCACAGAGATGGTTGCCATTGATCTTTCAGATCAGATGGTTTTATCTGAAGTATTTCTCATTGCAACTGGTGCGAATGTTCGTCAAGTAGATGCAATCGCTGATGAAGTTGAAGAGAAGCTACGTTTGATTGGTGAAAAGCCGGCACGTCGCGAAGGTACGGATGAATGGATTCTGTTGGATTATTCTGATCTAGTCGTGCATATTCAAAGCGCTGAATTGCGACGTTATTACATGCTCGATCGCCTTTGGAATGATTGCCCAACAATTGAATTAGATGTTGTAAAGGAAAATGTGGCAAATGGCAGGTAAAAACAATCGCATTTTATTGTGGCGCCACGGTCAAACAGACTGGAACGTTGTAAACCGTTTTCAAGGACATTCTGATATTGATTTAAATAGTGTTGGTGTTTATCAAGCCGAATTAGCTGCGCCAATTATTGCGGGCATGGAACCAACTGCGATCTTAAGTAGTGATCTTTCGCGTGCTCGCGTTACGGCATCTAAGTTGGGTGAGATTGTTAATATGGAAGTTCTGGTTGATGAGCGTCTGCGCGAGACCAACGGTGGACATTGGGAAGGTAAGACAGGTGCGGAAAATCGCGCTGCAGATTTAGAAAATTTCATTCGCTGGATTGATGGAAACGATAATCCAGCCGGAACAATCGGTGAACGTCGTAGCGAAGTTGCTGCTCGTGCCAGCGCTGCTATCGATCAATTCTTAGGCGATAAAGAAAATCAACTGATTGTTGTTGCAACTCATGGTGGAACTGCGCGTTGTTTGATCGGGCATTATTTACATTTACCGATGGCCCATTGGGGAAAGATCGGTGGATTATCTAATGCACGTTGGTCAATCTTGCAGACCAGTCCCAAAGGTTGGCATTTAGCCGAACATAATGCGGGATCTATTCTCGAACCTGTATTCGGCGAAGAATCTGGTGCTGATGTGCCAGATCACGTGCGCTAGAGTTACCTTCTCGTTAAATACGGGGATATGGCGCAGTTGGTAGCGCGCTTCCATGGCATGGAAGAGGTCAGGGGTTCGAATCCCCTTATCTCCACACAAAGTTTCTAATCAATAATTGCTAGCTAAGGGATCAAAAAATGACAGTTGCTATTTCAGTTCCACGTGGTTGGGATGCAAAAGATATTGGCGATCTCACTGGGCAACACTTTTTAATTACAGGTGGCACCAGCGGAATCGGCAAAGAAACTGCGCGTGAACTAGCACGTGCTGGCGCTCATGTAACTATCACTGCCCGAAATGCGACGAAGGGCGCCAATACCGTTGCAGAAATTGCTAAAGACCGCGTCGATTTCAAATTATTGGATTTGGCCGATGTATCTTCAGTTCGCAAATTCGCAAAGGAATTTACTGCAACAGTTGATGTTCTGATTTTAAATGCAGGCGTCATGGCTACACCGTTTACCTTGACTAAAGATAATTTTGAGATGCAGATGGGTACAAACCACCTTGGTCACTTTGCGCTGACTGGCTTATTGCATAGCCAGGTAAAACACCGCATCGTCGCCGTTTCTTCACAGATGCACCGAACCGCGCGCATTAGTGATGCAACCATCGATGATCTGCGTGATAAGGCTAAAGGCATTGGCGCCTATAACCCATGGTCGGCATACGCTCTTAGCAAATTAGCTAATCTACTTTTCATTCATGAATTAGAACGACGCCAATTGCGCAATAACTGGAACTTACAAGCAGTTGCGGCCCACCCTGGTTATGCCGATACAAATTTGGTTGCTGGAGCTTCGGTGCAAGATCGCGCGGGTGCATTTGCTAACGCTCTCTTTGCACAAAGTGCACAACGTGGAGCGCTTCCTACTTTATGCGCCGCAACTTTCCCAGGGCTAATTGGTGCTTCATATATTGGTCCTGATGGCTTTTTGGAAATGCGCGGTTTTCCAAAGTTAACCCGCGCTGCAGCAATTGCCTATGATCAAAGGCTGGCTGCAGATTTATGGACAGTTAGCGAAGAATTAACTGGCGTTAATTGGGGCTAAAGCCCGTTAAACTACGTCGATGACCACGTCACAAGAACATCAGGCATATGACTTTGCCTATGTCCAAGAGAAGTGGCTACCAATCTGGGACAAGATCGAACCTTTTAAATCAGGTCGCGCAGATGATCCCCGTCCCAAAAAATATGTTTTGGATATGTTTCCTTATCCATCAGGTGATCTACATATGGGTCATGCCGAGGCATACGCACTCGGCGATGTAATCGCACGTTATTGGATTCAAAAAGGCTTTAACGTCATGCACCCAATTGGTTGGGATGCATTTGGTTTACCTGCAGAAAACGCTGCGATTAAGCGCAATGAAGATCCTCGCATTTGGACATATGAAAATATCGCAACCCAAAAAGCGTCAATGCGTCGCTATGCCTGTTCCTTTGACTGGGATCGCGTCTTTAACACTTGCGATCCCGAGTATTACAAATGGAATCAATGGTTATTTATCGAATTACATAAGCGCGGCTTGGCTTATCGTAAAGATAGCGCCGTTAACTGGTGTCCAAGTTGTCAGACCGTGCTTGCCAACGAACAAGTAGTTGCAGGTCTTTGCGAGCGTTGCGATACGGCAGTTACAAAGAAGAAGTTAAACCAGTGGTATTTCAAGATCACTGATTACGCTGATCGCTTGCTCGATGATATGAAAGAGCTCGAAGGCCATTGGCCAGATAAAGTCTTAACGATGCAGCGCAACTGGATCGGGCGCTCACAGGGCGCTAACGTCAACTTCGTTATCGAGGGACGCACCAAACCCGTAACGATATATACAACTCGTCCCGATACTTTGCATGGCGCAACTTTTATGGTCGTCGCCGTTGATTCAGAACTTGCTGCCGAACTTGCCGCGGGAACACCGGCTGAAGAAAAGTTTAAGCAATATCGTGATTCTGTTAAGGCAGCATCTGATATTGATCGCCTAGCAACTGATCGACCAAAATCTGGCGTTTTCTTGGAACGTTATGCAATTAACCCAGTAAATGGTGAGAAGTTGCAGATCTGGGCCTCAGATTATGTATTGGCGGATTATGGAACTGGCGCGATTATGGCTGTTCCGGCACATGATCAACGCGACTTAGATTTCGCGCGCGCTATGAAACTTCCTGTTCGAGTTGTAGTTGAAACTAATGAAGAAGATCCGACCGAAACTGGCATCGCAACAACTGGCGATGGAAAGCTAGTTAACTCCGGTTCACTAAATGGTTTAAATAAAGTTGATGCGATCACAGCAATTAATAAAGAGTTAGAAGCATCTGGGCTAGGCAAATCTGCGCGAAATTATCGTCTGCGTGACTGGTTGGTCTCGCGCCAACGTTATTGGGGCACACCAATCCCAATCGTTCATTGCGATAAATGTGGAGAAGTCGCTGTTCCTGCAGATCAACTGCCACTGCTATTACCTGATGCAAAAGGTTTAGATCTAAAGCCAAAGGGACAATCACCACTTGCTGCAGCAACTGAATGGGTAAATACCAAATGCCCATCATGTGGCGGAGCTGCGCTGCGCGATACCGACACGATGGATACTTTCGTGGATTCTTCCTGGTACTTCTTGCGTTACCCATCTTCGACCAATGCAACCGAACCGTTTTCGCGCGCCGATATTGATACTTGGTTGCCGGTTGATCAATATGTTGGCGGCGTTACTCACGCAATCTTGCACTTGTTGTATTCCCGCTTTTTCACAAAGGTTTTGCATGACATCGGAATGTTGGGATTCACTGAACCATTTACCCGCCTGCTAAATCAGGGCATGGTGGTTATGGATGGATCAGCGATGTCTAAATCCCGCGGCAACTTAGTTCGACTATCTGATGAACTTGAAAACCATGGCGTCGATGCAATTCGTTTATCAATGGTCTTCTCAGGTCCACCTGAAGACGATGTGGATTGGTCAGATGTTTCACCATCTGGTTCTGTTAAATTCTTAAGTCGTGCTTGGCGTTTATCTGGTGATGTAACTTCCAAACCTGGCGTTGATTTTGCAAACGGTGAAATTTCTCTGCGTAAAGCAACCCATAAAGCGCTGCACGATGCTGCTTTCGCAGTTGAGTCATTTAGATTTAACGTAGCAATTGCTCGCGTTATGGAGCTAGTAAATGCAACACGTAAAGCAATTGACTCCGGTCCCGGGGCTGCAGATCCAGCAGTTCGTGAAGCAACCGAGGCGATTGCAATTATGTTATCTCTGGTTGCGCCATTTACAGCCGAAGAAATGTGGGAACGCTTAGGCCACAAACCTGCAATTGCAACCGCTGGTTGGCCGGTTGTGGATGAAAAGTTACTTGTTGCAGATGCTGTTGAAGCCGTTATCCAGATTAACGGCAAGATTATCGAGCGCATTGAAGTCACACCAGATATTTCTGACGCTGAAATCGAGGCTTTGGCACTAGCCAATCCAACGATTGCTGCAGCGCTAAACGGTGCGACCCCGAAGAAAGTTATTGCGCGCGCTCCAAAGCTTGTAAATATCGTTCTTTAACCACAGCCCCAACTTTTCATCACTTGCCGAGGGTAAAACTGTCGGATGATCCCGCCATGAATTCATTAACTGAAAACCTTAAAACATGGTGGAGCCACATCACTTTCTCGATCTCACAGAAGCGATCCTTGCTATCTATCTCAGCCCTCGTCATCGCACTCTCTATATTCTTAGTTGTACGTGGTACTTCGCAACAAATCCCATTAGCACCGCCCGAATTACTGGTGACCG
>CAITKS010000172.1 GCA_903893085.1 uncultured Actinomycetes bacterium
GCGGCAGAACACTTTGATGATCGCGTGTTAGCAGCCGTTGCACTTCATCCCAACGAAGCGCCAGTCGTCCTTGATATGGAAGCGGATTTCAAGATAATTCAAGAGTTGGCTGCGCACCCGCGGGTACGTGCGATTGGTGAAACAGGTCTTGATTATTTCCGTACACCACCTGAATTACGAAAACGCCAACAGGAATCCTTTAAATGGCATATCGAATTAGCCAAGAAAACAAATAAAGCTTTGGTAATTCACGACCGTGATTCCCATGATGATGTTTTATCAATATTGCTAGAAGTCGGTGCCCCGGAAAAGACTGTCTTTCATTGTTTTTCGGGCGATGTTGAGATGGCCAAGGTTTGTATTGATCGCGGATACATTCTCTCTTTCGCAGGAACACTCACCTTTAAGAATGCGCCAGCGCTGCGCGATGCGGTGAAGCTTGTTCCATACGAACAGTTGTTAGTTGAAACAGATTCACCTTTCTTGGCACCAATGCCTAACCGTGGCGCGCTAAATACCCCAGCCCAGATAGCCAATATCGTGCGAGCCATGGCTGAAGAACGTAATGAAAGTGTGGCAACTCTGGCGCAAGCGCTATCGGATAACGCAGAACGAATCTTTGGTTCATTTGCTGCTGGATCCACCTTATGACGCTGCTTGGCGCCGCAGAAATTCGGGCACTTGCAGAACGACTTGATTTAAAGCCATCTAAATCACTTGGACAAAACTTTGTCATCGATGCAAATGTTTGTCGCAAAATTGTGCGCACTGCCGGCGTAACTGAAACAGATATCGCTTTGGAAATTGGTCCTGGTCTTGGCTCACTCACCTTGGCTTTAATGGAAGAAGCAGCAAGTGTTGTAGCCGTCGAAATTGATTCACGTTTGGCTGACCAACTTCCGCTAACCGCCCAAACACATAGCGATAGACCAGAGTTGTTAACAGTTATAAATCAAGATGCGTTGCAGTTAAAAACATTGCCGGTTGAGCCAACGGTATTAGTAGCAAATTTGCCATATAACGTTTCAGTTCCGGTTTTTCTACATTTGCTAGAAGTGCTACCCACTTTGCGCAGCGGAGTCGTAATGGTGCAAGCAGAAGTTGCAGATCGATTAGCCGCTAAACCAAATACAAAAGAGTATGGAATTCCATCCGTTAAGGCTGCGTGGTGGGCAGAGGTAAGTGGAGCAGGTTCGGTTTCGCGATCAATTTTCTGGCCTGCGCCAAATGTTGATTCCAAGTTAGTTGGATTCAAGCGCCGCGCAACACCTGGTGATGAAAATTTGCGCAAAGAAGTTTTCACAATCATCGACTTGGCATTTGCCCAACGCCGCAAAATGTTACGCGCCGCCCTTTCATCGCGTTACGGTGGATCGGCCGCCGCAGAAGCTCACCTAAGTGCGGCTGGAATCGACCCAACTTTGCGGGGAGAATCACTTGATATCCATGGCTTCTGCAAAATCGCGCAACAAGGTTTAGAGTCTTAGCGTGCCTCATTCATCCAACGCATCAGTAACTGTGCGAGTACCCGCCAAGGTAAATCTTCAGTTATCAGTTGGACCACGCGAGGCTGATGGTTTTCATAATTTAGTTACTGTCTTTCAAGCGATTTCAATTTACGATGACGTCACCATCACTAAATCTGAACCTGGCAGCGGCATA
>CAITKS010000173.1 GCA_903893085.1 uncultured Actinomycetes bacterium
CCAAAGTGGGCTGGCGAAATCGTCTTCGGAACAATTGCATATATAAATCGCGTTCAGGGATATATGTTGCTACTTGTTACAGATAAGTACCCAACTTTTCGACTTAAGTAATTACTCGCGCTCTATTTAATTCGGAGCGAGTTGGTCACAACAAATAGCGAACTAAGCGCCATCGCCCCTGCGGCATACATTGGGGTTAGTAAACCTAGGGCAGCGATTGGTATACCAATTACATTGTAGGTAAATGCCCATCCCAGATTTGATTTGATTGTGCGCAGAGTTCGTTTTGAAAGTTTAAGTGCATCAACAGCGCTCATTAATTCTGGACGCATTAAAGTTATATCGGCACTAGAAATCGCAGTATCTGTTCCGGTTCCCATCGCCATGCTGAGATCGGCGGCAGCAAGGGCGGCGGCATCGTTTATGCCATCACCAATCATCAAAACAGTGTGACCGGCTGCTTTAAGCGCATTTACCCGGTCCAATTTTTCTTCTGGTAGCGCGCGAGCAATTACGTGCTCGCCTTTGATTCCGACGAAGCGCGCAATTGCTGCAGCGCTTTCATCATTATCACCCGTTACTAGCCAAGGAGTAATTCCATTTTCGATTAGCGCTGAAATGGTTTCTGCCGCATCGCCCTTAACTTGATCCCCGATTGCAAAGACTGCAATTGCAACGCCATCCCATGCCAAAACTGCAACAGAATAACCGTTCTCTTCACCGCGATTGATTGCATCAACAATCGCTGAATCAAATTCGGTAGCGCTGTGGGCAATTGCCTTTGGAGTTCCAATTAAAACGACTGGTGAAATTGGGCCTAGCAACACGCGACCAGCAACTCCGGCGCCAGGAGTCTGCGCGAAATCAGTGACTTCACTTCTAGAAGCACCTTTAGCAAGGGCATGTGATGCGATCGCCCGAGCGACTGGGTGATCGTTAGCAAGTTCTAGAGAAAGAGCGGTTGAAAGAATTGTTTTTTCATTTAAGAAATTAGCAAAATCTGCACCCAATACTTTATGCGCACTTGTTGGAATTGTTATTTCTTGAACCTTCATAATTCCTGTTGTAAGGGTTCCGGTCTTATCAAGTACAACAACATCGACTTTACGGGCCAGTTCTAAAACACGTGGTTGACGCAGAACAATTCCGCGTGCAGCGCCACGACCGGATGCCACCAAAAGTGCGACAGGTGTTGCTAGCCCCAAAGCACATGGGCAAGCGATTACTAAAACAGTGATCGCTATTTGAATAGATTGCGCAACAGAATGTCCAGCGCCGTCATTGCCTAAGTAATACCAGGCAAAGAATGTGGCAATGGAGAGCGCGGTAACGATTGGAACAAATACGGATGCGATGCGATCGGCTACGCGCTGAATCGGGGCCTTTGCACCTTGTGCCTGAACGACCATAGAGCTGATGCGGGCAAGTTCGGTATCACTGCCAACGCGGGTTGCCCGAACAATGATTCGTCCATTGTTATTTAATGATGCCCCAATTACTCGCGATCCAGGTGAGATTTCAACCGGTGTTGATTCACCTGTAATCATTGAGTTATCAACGGAAGATATTCCCGAGATAACTAGACCATCTGTTGCAATTCGGGCCCCTGGTTTAACCACAAAGTCATCACCAATTGCTAACTCCGAAATTGGAATAATTACTTCTAGACCATTTCGTAAAACTGTAACTTCCTTAGCGCCTAGGGCCAATAAAGTTGCTAGCGCGCTGCTGGCACGATGCTTTGCACGTGATTCCAGGTGGCGTCCTAAAATTACAAAGAGCAATACTCCTGCAGCAACTTCGGTATACACATCGCCGGCGCCAGTTGCGTTTGAATAAATCGACCAACCAAATGCGCTAAGTGAACCAAGTGAAATAAGTGAATCCATAGTTGGATGGAAAATATTTCGAATTGCAGCGCGATGAATTGGCAGCGCCACCAGCAATATAAGAGGTGTGGTCAATCCGATCGCCAGCCACGCTGTCGGTGAATAAAGTGGAGGAAGGATATTTAAAGAGTCCAGAAGGCGAAGAATTTCTGCATCAACTCTTTCATGCCACTGATGAACCATCGAGATTGCAATAGTTGGCACTGCAAAAATCACGGCTAAGAAAAGAGCAAGACCTGATTTTTTATTATGGAGCGCTGGATTGGCACCATCTTCAACAAATGTGGCTGCATAACCAGCACCTTTAATCCTTTTTATGATTTCGCTATTTTTTACTTCAGCCGGTGCCATAATATGAACCGTTTCAGTTGCAAAGTTAACGCTGGCAATCACTCCTTCTATGGCGTTGAGTGATTTTTCAATCGTGTTTACGCATGAGGAACAAGTCATTCCCGAGACTGAAAAGGTGCGCGGTTCAACGGCCATTCAATTTATCTACAATCTTCTGATGAATTGCTGAGTTTGTAGAAAGTCCACTGCCACCCAAACTTCCATCCACACCGGCTGTATTTGTAAATCTGCCGCCAGCTTCGCGAACAACAATGTCAAGCGCGGCCATATCCCAGATCGCTAGCTTTGGTTCGATTGCGACATCAACGGCGCCTTCTGCAACCAACATGTGTGACCAGAAATCACCAATGCCTCGTGTGCGCCATGCCGTTTCAAGCATCTCTTGGAATGGAGCCAGACGCTGTTCCCAGCCGACAAAATCCGAGTAAGAAATAGAAGCATCTTTAATTTCGCTTACTTGTGAAACTGAAATCCGCTTTGGTGCACCACCATTTACTGAAACAAATGCGCCATTTCCTTCACTTGCATACCAGCGACGAAAGAGTGCCGGAGCGCTAACGACTCCAACGACAACAACTTCTGAACCATCGCTCTGCTTTTCGATTAATCCAATTAACGTTGCCCAGGTTGGAACTCCGCGCAAGAAATTCTTAGTCCCATCGATTGGATCAATAACCCAATAACGTTTCGCGCCTGCGCCATCTTCACCAAATTCTTCGCCAACAATTCCATCATCTGGTCGGTGGCTCTTTAACAATGCGCGAATTGCTTCTTCTGAAGCTTTATCTGCATCTGTTACGGGGGTGTTATCTGGCTTTGTTGTTACGACTAAATCCAAAGATTGGTAGCGAGCCAGAGTTACTGAATCAGCAGCATCGGCTAAGCGCATGGCAAGTGCTAGGTCATTACCCCGCGTAAAAGACATGTTGTCAGTCTAGCGCGGGCGGGTTTGAATCTTTGAGTTCGAGCAAGGTGCGCAAACTGGCAACGCGCGCAGTCCTTTCGCTATTTACAACGCCTTTTGGCGCAGCCCATTCATTTAATTGGCAGCCGACTTCGTGGTGTGAGCAATTGGGCATACAACTTTGAACTACTTCATAAAGATCACCAAATGCGGCAACAATTCGATTGGAATCTAAATGCGC
>CAITKS010000174.1 GCA_903893085.1 uncultured Actinomycetes bacterium
AGACCAAACGAGCTGGGTCAACCGGAATTAAATCGAAGATGAAGAAAATAGTGAGGCTAACAATTGCCAGCAAAATGATGGTGTACATAAGTCGTCTTGCTACAAATGTGAGCATCTTCCTTCTCCCTTCAATCTGTTTCTAATTAATGTTCAAAACAATTGCTTGCATTGCCAAGGTGTGCAGGTTTCCCTGCACACCTTGGCTATTGCAACTTAACTGGTTATGGCTTGATGTAGATCTGCCCGAAGCCGAAGCTTCCCTGTGGCTCCCAGTAATAAACGCCACCAATCTTTGAGCCCCATGTCTGCTGAGACTTTCCAAAGACGGTACGGATATACCAGTACTGATCCATTCCATATTGAGAAAGCTCCTGCCACATCTTCGCTTGCTTCTTACGATCAAGCTCGACGAGTGCAAGGTTTACCTTCTTGATAAACGCTGCATATTCAGGAGTCTTCTGGTTCTTGGTGTAGTTACAGCAACCGTCACCCCAGAGTTCTGGAATAACTGTTGATGCATTTGCCCAGTCTGCGCCCCAACCAGATGATAAGAAGTCAGTTTCATTCTTATATGTCTCAAGGTTTGCATTGTATGTACCGGCTGGCTTGTAAACAGTTTCAATTACGAAACCTGCCTTCTTAAGTGCTGCTTCTACAAGTACTGCTGCCTTCTTATTGGTAGCTGTATCTGAGCGGTAGTACTTAAGACCCTTTGCAGGGTTAGTTGCGCGGTCGTATGCATCTGGGCAAGAAGTCTTAGCCTTCTCTAGCAGAGTCTTTGCATACTCTGGGTTTCCACCGATCTTAAAGTTTGGATCGTGGATATTTCCCTTTGTTGGTGCATAGTCCATACCAATTACTGGCTTAACAGGGTTATCGCCCATTTCACCGTAATAAGTAGTTCCACCAGATAGGTCAATGAGTGACTGGTTGTCGAAGGCAAAGAAAACAGCCTTGCGAACATCGAGACAATCAAGGCGACCTGCTGAGTTATTTGCAGCTAGGTATGAAGTGTAAGGATCGTAGTTATTCATACGACGATTCTTCTTGGTTGGATCTTCGAAGAATGCAACGTTATTTGAAGGTTGCAATCCATCCATGTTGATGCCGTTAGGGATCTGATCTTCTAGATCGATCTGGTCACGAACATCTTCATCCATACCGAATGTAACGATGATGTCATCTGGATATGGAGTACGGATTGGGTCTGATGACTTCTTCCAATTTGGGTTACGGACAAGAACCATTTCATCATTGATCGCATACTTCTTGATCATGTATGGACCTGATGCAAATGGACGAAGGTCGTACTTATCTCCAGTGTCCTTTGCCTTTGGAACTGGTCCACCGGCTAGGTATGTGAGGTAGTAGTTGAAGTCAGGCACTGTACGTACCAAGTTGAATGTGATTGTGCGGTTATCCGCAGAGCAATTGATTGACTTGTCGAATAGCGCTTGACCAGTCTTCTTGTATGGACCCTTGTATGCAGATGATCCATCTTTTGCCTTTGGAATATCAAGCCATGAGAGTGGATATGCAGGACCTTCTACATATACATCAGTTGCAAATGTACGAGACCATCCGTACTTCACATCAGCACATGTAACTGGCTTGCCATCTTCCCATGAAACGCCTGGACGCAAAGTGAATTTCCATGTCTTTGCCTTGTTGCTTGGCACACCAGTGTTAGTTGCCATATCAGCAACGAGAGTTGCTCCATCTTTTCCAGGAACTGGCTTGTAAGAAACAAGTGTTCGCATCAAGTAAGAACTCAAGAACGCGATATCGCGACCTGTGTAAATACGTTGTGGATCGAGGTTAGGGAATTGCTCACTGTGTGTGTAGTAATTCAAAGTTCCGCCAGTAACTGGCTTCGCTGTTGCAGCATTAGCTGTATTCATGCCACCTACTAGAACTACTGAAGCAGCAAGTGCTGCAACGCTTGTAGTTGCTATGAGGCGACGAGCAGTAATTTTCATTACTGACATATGTCCTCCTTATGAGTACCTCTCATTTCGCGGCCGCGAAATGAGTTAGAACTTTGCTGCATACCCACGATTGAGTTTTAGGCCCAATCCTGTCCTGCGGCAATTCCCCTTAAGCGACTAGTTCGCTTAAGGAAACCTTTTTATTACTCCGACTTGGTATCGAGTGCATCGCGCACCGCGTCTCCAAGCAGGTTCAGTGCAAGCACAATACCGATAAGCATTGCGCAAGGGATTATTAGATATGCAGGGTCTGCTCTCCAGTACTTAATCGCATCTGAAAGTACCAGTCCAAATGTCGAAGCCGGTGGATTAATACCAACACCCAAGAATGAAAAGACTGCCTCTGCTGCTAAGTAGCCGGGCAATGAAAGTGAAAGAAAGACGATTGCAGTTGGCCACAAGTTAGGCAGCATCTCTTTAGTGATAATTCGCCAGTTAGATGCACCTTGTGATTGTGCGGCCATAATAAAATCACGTTCACGAAGTGACATCGCTTGCGAGCGCACCAGACGTGCAAAACCTGGCCAACCAAAGAATACGAAGAAGATAATCAAAACTGTTAGGCGCGCTCCGTTATCGCGAACGATGCCCAATGATTCAACGCGTTCTACCATCGGGATACTTAAAGCAATGATCATGAAGAAAGATGGGAATGCGAATAGCAGATCTGAGAATCGGCCAATCACAGCGTCCACGCGACCACGGTAATATCCGGCAGTAATTCCAAGAATCATTCCGATACCGATAGATGCAACGCTTGTAATAATTGCAACGCTAAATGAAATTCGTGATCCATAGAGCAACATTGAAAAAACATCGCGGCCAGCGCCAGGTTCCAGACCAAATGGATGTTGCCAAGAAATTCCACCACCGGCACCGATCGGCATGCCTTGTGGATCTAGACCATCGAGATATGTCTCTGTTGAACTCAAACCAAATAAACGTGTGATCAGCGGTGCGCCGTAGGCTAGAAAGAGAAAGAACAGAACGACGATTGCTGAAACGATGCCAGTCTTATTGCGGCGAAAACGCCCCCAAGCGATCTGTTGAGGGGTGCGGAGTATGACTTCAGACAATCAAGACCTCCGGTGGCTTAATGCAGGGTATATAAAAGGTGAATACTGGAGAGTAATACCAAAGAGGCTTAAAGGGAAACCTTTACGCTCGACATCACCCCTAGATCTAACGGGAGGCGGACATCGCCTTGACCCTTAAAAAGAAAGGAATTGGAACCAGGACACCGACTGCCATCAAGAGAACCCATAACTGTTCCAAGTGCGCGCCAATCATAATTCCGGCGATCGCTGGCCCGGCGATTCCGGAAACTCCCCATTGCAAACTAATTAGCGCACTGGCGCGACCGCGAATGTGTTCAGGTGTTAGC
>CAITKS010000175.1 GCA_903893085.1 uncultured Actinomycetes bacterium
ATCAGCGATCATTTAGGGTAGGGCTATGAACGCGGCAAATAATTACAGCGAAGCCGATCAAGAACGCTTTCTATTTGAACCAGCTAAACGCGCTGGCCGAACGGAATTTATGCGAGATCGCGCCCGCGTTATTCATTCTGCAGCACTTCGCCGCCTAGCTGCAAAAACTCAAGTTGCAGTTCCTTGGGAAAATGATTTTCAACGTACTCGTCTTTCACATTCCATGGAATGCGCGCAGATCGGCCGCGAACTTGGAGAATCACTTGGTGCAGATCCAGATTTGTTGGAAACAGCTTGTTTGTCTCATGATCTAGGCCACCCACCATTTGGCCACAATGGCGAAGAAGCACTTGCTGAAGTTGCTAAAGATTTTGGTGGCTTTGAAGGCAACGCACAAAGCTTTCGTTTGTTAACTCGCATCGAAGCAAAGACTGTTGATAAAGATGGAAAGTCGGTAGGACTGAATTTAACCAGAGCCTCGCTGGATGCTGGAACAAAATATCCTTGGCCTCGCGCGATTAATCCACGCAAATTTGGCGTTTATGACGATGATGTCGAAATCTTTAATTGGATGCGCCAAGGTGCACCTCATGATCGTAAATGCATCGAAGCACAGATCATGGACTGGTCAGATGATTGCGCGTACTCGGTTCACGATTTAGAAGATGCAATATTTGTTGGACAAATTAAGGTAGAAAACTTTGAACGCGATTTTGATATTTTGCACACCGAGATGCAATCGGGTTATGGCTCAACGGCTACGAAAGAAGAAGCCGCCGCCGCGCTCCTTCGATTGCAACAACTTTCTTGTTGGCCACGATATTACGACGGATCACACCGTTCTCTTGCTCGACTAAAAGATTCAACCTCACAGCTAATTGGCCGTTTTGTATTGGCTGCAGAGCTAGAAACTCGTAAGGTGCATGGAGATGGACCGCTACTTCGATACACCGCTGATTTGGTAATTCCACGCGAGCAAGAAGTGGAAGTTGATTTTCTAAAAGCAATCGCAGGGCATTACTTGATTAATGCCGCGGCTTCGCAAGAGCGCTATGCCGCACAACAGATAGTGATTAAAGAGTTAGTTGAAATGTTGCATAAACACGCTGCTACAGAACTTGATTCAATATTTGCTAAGGATTGGCAGATCGCCACAAATGAGACCGAGCGAATGCGCATCGTTATTGATCAGATCGCCAGCCTGACGGATCCCGGTGCCTACGCCCTACATGCCCGCTTAAGTGCGCTCAGATAACATGGGCCTATGAGCGGAGGACGTATAAAGGAAGAGGATGTCACTTACATCCGCGAACGCTCACCGATTGATGAAGTTGTTGCTGATTATGTGCAACTTAAATCTGCTGGTGGGGGACAGAAGAAAGGCTTATGCCCTTTCCACGATGAAAAATCCCCATCATTTCACGTAACCCCAAGCAAAGGTTTCTTCCATTGCTTTGGATGTCAAACAAGTGGCGATGTAATTTCATTTGTAATGAAGATGGATCATTTAAGTTTTACCGAAACTATTGAACGCCTGGCAGATCGCTTGGGTTATCAATTGCGATATGAAGAAGGAAACTTCACGCCCGCACCTGCCGGAAATCGCTCACGGCTAATCTCGGCAAATGCGTTGGCTGCCAAGTTTTATCAAGATCAATTAAATACATCTCCCAATGCAGCACATGCGCGAGAGTTAATGACAAAGCGCGGCTTCGATAAAAGCGCTTGCGAAACTTTCGGGGTTGGTTATGCACCTGATGAATGGGATGGCCTTACCAAATACTTGCGCGCCGAAGGTTACACAATTGATGAGTTAGAGACAGCCGGACTTTCTAAGATGGGACAACGCGGTCCGATCGATAAATTCCGCAACCGTCTTACTTGGCCAATTCGCGATATTTCAAGTGATGTTGTTGGTTTTGGCGCCCGCAAACTAGCAAGTGATGAAGAAGATCAAGGACCAAAGTATTTAAATACATCTGAGACACCAATTTATAAGAAAAGCCAGGTTTTATACGGGCTTGATATGGCGAAGAAAGAGATCGCGAAGAAGCGCCAAGTTGTAATTGTTGAGGGCTATACAGATGTAATGGCGGCGCAATTGGCTGGAATAACTACTGCGGTAGCAACTTGTGGAACCGCATTTGGCGCAGACCATATCCGAATTATTCGCCGTTTATTGATGGATGATGATGCTTTCCGTGGCGAAGTTATCTTTACATTTGATGGAGATGCAGCCGGACAAAAAGCGGCGCTGCGTGCGTTTAGCGAAGACCAAAAATTTGTCACCCAAACATTTGTGGCGGTGGAACCAGATGGGCTCGATCCTTGCGATCTGCGTCAACAAAAAGGTGATCTAGCGCTGCGCGACTTGATTGCAAAGCGCGTTCCACTCTTTGAATTTGCCATCCGCACTGAAATTAAACTTCACAAATTAGATAGCGCAGAAGGTCGCGTTAATGCACTTAACGCCACTGCGCCGCTGGTTGCTCAAATTCGTGATAAATCTTTGCGCCCCGAATATTCCAGACTGTTGGCAGGTTGGCTTGGCATCGAAGTTGAATTAGTTACTGCAGCCGTTAATCAAGGTCTGAAAAAGCAACCACAAAATAACAACACGACCACCGTTGAGGAGCCAGCTGCAAATGTGCAATGGCGTCCTAATCCACAAGAGCCGCGATTGATTCTGGAACGAGAAGTGCTAAAAGCACGCTTACAGATGCCAACTTTGATCGCTAATTGGTCCGAGATCGAAGCGAATGCATTTACGCATCCGGCGTATAGCCAGTTATCTGTGCTAATCGGTGCACAGCCCGAACAGAGTGCAATCGAGATTTCACATATCACTGATGAAAATATGCAATCGTTATTTACCGAATTAAATGTTGAACCGATTCGCGCAGATGGCGAAGTCACGGGTCACTATGTCGAAAGTATTGTGGCGAGGTTGCGCGAAGTAGCGATTTCGCGAGCAATTGCCGAACTGAAATCCTCGCTACAACGGTTAAATCCTGTTGAAAATGAGCAGGAATACAACGCAGCATTTGCTGGCCTGGTTGCCCTGGAAACCACGCGCCGCGGGCTACACGATCTGGCACTTCGCTCGATTTAGACCCATTGCGCCGCGTGCGCTAGAGTGTGCGACTGCACGACCGTTTGAAATCTTTGCCCCATAGCTCAGTTGGTAGAGCGCCGAACTGTTAATTCGGATGTCCCTGGATCGAGGCCAGGTGGGGCAGCCAGCAAAGGATTTACAGTTTTAGGGTCTAAATTTCACTTATGAACCTTAAACAATCTTGGCGAAATCAATTATGGCCACTTCGCGTTATGCGAATTTGGCTTGGGGTTACCTGGATTTACGCAGGGTGGGACAAGGCAAGTGATCCAGGATTTCTAAAGGCTGGTTCTTCAACATTTATTGGCGGACAACTTTCGGCATATGCGCAAAGTTCTCCAGTCGGTTTTGCAATAAATAAGATGCTTGAGCACTCAACACAAATTGGTATTTTCGTAATGCTCGCCGAATTTGCGATTGGATTTGCAACTCTTCTTTGGATAGCACCAACATGGGCAGCTTTCGGTGGTTTTGCAATGTCACTAAGTTTGTGGCTAGCCAGCAGTTGGCATGTAAAACCGTATTTCTTGGCTAGCGATTCTGCTTACACAATTTTATGGTTGGCATACTTCTTATTCCTTTATGGTTCAAGGCGCAAGAGCAGTGTTTCGTTAGATCGGCGCGGTTTTATCCGTATAAGTGGTGTTGCAGCGCTAGCAATTGCAGGTGCAGGAATTGGCAGACTATTACCAAAATCTGAATTAAAAGCTACTGCTGCTTCTGGATCAAAAAAGATTATTAAAGGCGCTGCGCTAAAGGTTGGCGAGAACCACAATTTCGTCTCTAAAGCCGGAACTCCTGCAGTGTTATTTAAAACAAAAACTGGTTCTTATGCTTACTCTGCAGTTTGTACCCACGAAGGTTGTACAGTGCAGTACAACACCGCGTCTAAGTATTTGCAGTGTGGCTGCCATGGAGCAGTGTTTGATCCTGCAAATGGCGCAAAAGTTTTAGGCGGACCGACAAATACGCCGCTGGCTAAGATCAAAATATCCACAGAAGGTGCTTGGATCGTAGAATCCTAATAAACTTTTCAAGCACATCACAGGAAACGCTAAGCAAGCAAAGGCATGATCTGACTATGAACCTAAAGAGCACACCTATGAAAGTCGCAGCTGCATTTGTCACCGGAATCATTGTTGCTGGTGGCGTTGCCACTGCGGCAACTAATTCCACTGCTAGCAGCGTCACAGTTTGCGCCGATAACCGCACCCAAGTGCTCACTTTGGCAAAGTCCGGAGCATGCCCAGCGAATAAAACGGCGATTGAAATTGGAAGCAACTCAATAAATGCTAAATCAATCTCGGCTTTAGTTACTCCTTCGGTCGTTTCAATTTCAGTTAAAACAGCCACGGGTGGTGGAACTGGTTCAGGCTCTATCTATAAAACTAACGCGACCTCTAGTTACATCATCACCAATAACCATGTTATTGAAAGTGCTTTGACTTCTGGAACCATCAAGGTGGAATTTGCCGATGGATCAGAAACTGCCGCAACTATTGTGGGCCGAGATCGCATGTATGACATTGCTGTCCTACTTGTTAAGAAAGGTAATTTGCCGGCTATTGCACTAGGTGATTCATCAAAGGTCAGCGTCGGCGATGAAGTTCTTGCAATTGGTTCTCCTTTAGGGCTTGCCAATACCGTTACACAAGGAATTATCTCTGCACTAAACCGTCCAGTCACCGCGGGTACAA
>CAITKS010000176.1 GCA_903893085.1 uncultured Actinomycetes bacterium
CTCGTGCTAATCCAGAACAGCCAAGTGAAATAAATGCCTCAACCGCCTTTGCCCGGATTTCATCAGCAATTTTCTGATCTATCGGTGCGGGAAGTTCAATCGTTGTGGCGCCATCTAAGTACTTGGCTTCGAAATCATAGAACTCGTATTTTGCATCGATCTTAATCTGCCCGACAAGAGAAGCCTTTGGGTGACCGTCTATTTCCAAAACAGCACATTCAATTTCAAATCCGCGGATCTCTTGTTCAACAAGTGCCTTTGGATCAAAGCGATGCGCCTCTTCGAGGGCTGCACCAAATTCTGTAGCTGATTTAACTTTAGTTGTACCTCGCGATGATCCGCCGCGTGCAGGCTTTACGAATACTGGATAGCCCAATTGATCCGCGGCTTTTTGAATTGCTGTCTTATCTTTCTTCCATTCAGATGCGCGGGCGATGAAGCCAGCAGCAACTTTGATTCCGTGAGACGCAAATATTGGCTTGGCAAAAGATTTATCCATTGCAACTGCTGATGCAAGCACTCCCGAGCCAACGTAAGGGATATCTGTCATTTCAAGTAAGCCTTGAATTGTCCCGTCTTCTCCATATGGGCCATGCAAGACTGGAAATGCGATATCAATATTTAAGTTCTTCCCTGCCGCACTAAACCCGTCAACGCTAAGTGTTACGGGAGTGCCTGTTTCTGGAACGGTTGGCAGCGTTGTTCCTTTAATCGAAAGAGTGTGGTCTTCGCTAAGTAGAAACCATTTACCTGACTTGCTGATTCCGATTAGGACTGGCTCATATGAATTGCGGTCGATTGCCGAGAGAACTCCCCCAGCTGAAGTGCAAGAAATCTCGTGTTCGCTGGACCTGCCACCACAGATTATGGCTACGCGCTTGGTCATCGAATGAAGTTTTCAGCCTTGGTTGTTATCTCCATCAAACGTTGCAGCGCTGCTTCTGGATTAAGTGATCCATTTACGATGTCGGCAACTGACTCGATTACAGGAACTTCAATCCCCACGCGGTGTGCAATTTCAACGATCGCACCGGAGGATGCAACACCTTCCACAGTTTTCGCCCATTGTCCGAGCGCTGCTTCCATAGAACCTGTCTTGCCCAATAACTCGCCAAAAGTTCGGTTACGTGACAACGGAGAACCACATGTGGCAACGAGATCGCCCATGCCCGCAAGTCCTGCTGCGCTAAGTGGATCCGCACCGTGGGCTGCACATAAGCGAGCGACTTCGTTTAGTCCGCGCGTAATTAACATCGCCTGAGTATTTTCACCGTAACCCATACCGATTGAAATACCGACGGCAAGGGCAATTACGTTCTTGATTGCACCCGCAAGTTCGCAGCCAAGTAAATCAACTGATGTATAGACGCGGTAATAAGGGGTACGAAATAGTGTGCGCACTTCTTCAGAAGTGGCTTGATTTGTCGCAGCAGCAACCGCGCCTGCTGGTTGGCGAAGGATTAACTCATCTGCCAAGTTTGGGCCAGTAATCAAAGCCATACGATGCGGGCCAATAACTTCTTGCATAACTTCTGTCATGCGAAGCTGCGTGCTGATCTCGATACCTTTGAGCGTACTAACAATCAGACAATCCTCGGAAAAGTGCGGCTTCCAGGTTTGCAGCGTCGCGCGCAGTTGTTGCGACGGAATTGCTAAAACATAAGTTTTGCTGAATGCAAATGTCTCGGCTAAATCAGTTGTCGCGCGAATCTCGCTGGGCAGCACATTTTGGCCAATGTACTTAGAGTTGGTGTGCTTAGTATTAATCTCATTTACAACATCTGCGCTGCGACCCCAAAGCAGAACATCATTACCCGCATCACAGAGAACCTGCGCCAAGGTTGAACCCCAAGCACCTGCTCCGAACACCGATACTTTGCTCATTCTTTTTACAGCCCTCGCTCTTTACGCTTCTTCTTGAAATTGCCAGTTCGTGGCAAATCCGAAGTGTGTGGGTCAAAGATTACTTCAGGACGCTTCTCGCCACGAATTTCTTCGAGTAATTTGGTGATTTCCAGCATAACTTTGGCAGTTGCTTCGATCAGAGCCTGCGGATCATCGGCTTTTCCATACCACGGCGAAAGATCAACAGGCTTGCCGGCGACGATTGTTATCTGAGTGCGTGGAAATAACTTTAATCTTTTTGAATAAGTTGGCATCAAAACTTGTGCACCCCATTGCGCAACTGGAATCACAGGAGTGTTGGTGGAAAGTGCCAACCTTGCTAATCCAGTTTTTGCAACCATCGGCCAATGATCTAGATCGCGCGAGAGTGTTCCTTCAGGATAAACACCTAACAGGTGCCCCACTTCCAATAAACGCATTGCATGATCTACTGCTTTGCCTGCATTTGGGGTCTCGCGCTCGACGGGTACTTGTCCTGCCGCCAATAAAATTCTGCCAATAATTGGGACTTTGAAAACGCCGACTTTTCCTAAGTAACGAGGGGCGCGGCCATTCCTAAATAGAAAATGGGTCAAATTCAAAACATCGAAATAAGATAAGTGATTATTGGCAACGATAGCCGCACCTGTCTTTGGAATATTTTCCGCACCTATCCAAGTACGTTTTGTAATTAGGCTGATAATTGGAATCAAGATGCCGGCGCAGATATTAAATGTTCTATTTGTCCCAAGTGGATAACCAGTTGGAGGCGCATATGAAACGCGCATTTCTGCCATGACTAAATCTTAGTGGGCAAAGAAAAACTGGGGCCAGCAAGCGCTGGCCCCAGTTTCAATAAGATTTAAGAAGTTAGATTAGAAGCAAGAATTAACGCTTCTTTGCTGCCTTCTTTACTGTCTTCTTCGCTGCTGGCTTGCGCTTAGCAACCTTCTTAACAGCCTTCTTTGCAGTCTTCTTAGCTGCTGGCTTCTTCTTAGCAACCTTCTTAACTGCTGCCTTCTTTGCTACTGGCTTTGCTACTGGCTTTGCAACTGGCTTTGGTTCTGGCTTTGGAGCCGGTCCAAGCTTGCGCTCACCTGAGATGACATCCTTCAGACCCTTTGCAGGAAGGAAGCGTGCCTTCTTTGAAGCTTTGATCTTGATTGTCTCGCCTGTGAACGGGTTACGTCCCATGCGTGCTTTGCGATCAACCTTCTTGAACTTACCGAAATCATTGATCATTACATCTTCACCCTTTGACATGGTGCGTGTAATTGTGTCGAAAACGATTTCTACAGCGTGTGCTGCTTCTTTCTTGCTGTCGTTGAAGTGTGGGGCCAACGCGGCAATAAACTGTGCCTTATTCATCTAAATCCCCTTAGATTTAAGCGTAAATTAAGCGTTTGCTTAACTTGTGGCTAAAACTTAAACCTTTTTATGGGGTGATAGCGATATTGACGTGGGCGTGTCGCAATTTAATATTTTCAATAAATTGCACTTTTTATGCGTAAAAAACTCTCATTTATAAGTTGAGGGTTGTAGTAAAGATACTCACCCCGTCTATGAAGTTAGCGTTTTACACTGCTTTTTACGCTTGAAAAAGAAAGATCTTGCCGATAAATCTTTGCCTAGATGCGAATTGGCAAGGTTTTTGGCTTATACGAAGCTCTTTTTGCTTCGAATGCATCAATTGAATCAGTCTGTTTTAGAGTCAAACCGATGTCATCCAAGCCTTCCATTAAGCGCCAACGGGTGTAGTCATCTAATTCAAAGGCAACTGTTACGTCTTTGTAAGAGACGGTACGTGAATCTAAATCAACTTTAATTTCCGTGGTCGGATCGGCTTCAATTGCCAGCCAGATCGCCTCCACTGCCTCCTGGGGCAGGATCACGGTAAGCAAGCCACCTTTGAGTGAATTGCCACGGAAAATATCGGCAAAGCGGCTAGAGATAACAACTTTGAATCCATAATTCTGAAGCGCCCAAACGGCATGCTCACGTGATGAGCCAGTGCCAAATTCAGGGCCAGCAACCAGCACAGTTCCTGATTTATATTGGCTCTGGTTTAAGACAAACTCGGGATCATTGCGCCAGGCCGCGAAAAGTCCATCTTCGAAACCGCTGCGGGTAACACGCTTTAGATAAACGGCAGGAATTATCTGATCTGTATCAACATTGCTTCGGCGAAGTGGAACTCCCGTGCCGGTATGTGAAATGAATTTTTCCATGGTCAGTGCCTCTTCTCTTACAGATCCGACGGAGATGAAAGCGTTCCGCGAATTGCGGTCGCTGCTGCGACAAGTGGGCTCACTAAATGTGTGCGTCCGCCCTTGCCCTGACGTCCTTCAAAGTTACGGTTGGATGTAGA
>CAITKS010000177.1 GCA_903893085.1 uncultured Actinomycetes bacterium
AACGGTGCCCGCGGCATGCTGGATCTGTGCATGTTTGGCGAAGGATCATTTGATAAAGAGATTCTGACAATTGTTGGCGATGAAGGAAAGATTGAATCATTCTTACCATCACAAGTTTTACGCGCTTCTCGTCGTGATTCCATTGGAAAGCTATCTGGCTGGAAAACTGGCGCAGCACGTACTCCAGGCAGCGAACAAAAGATTATTCATAACTACGATGTTAAGTACATGGGGCACCACTACGGTGCTTCATACATCGAGCACACAAAGTTCCGTGATGCGATTTTGAACTCAACTCCCGCTGAAGTTACCTTGAAAGATGGTGTAACTAGCGTAGTTACGGGCCTTGCTGCTCATAAGAGCATTAATGAAGGCCGCGTAGTTGAAATCAAAGAGCTCTGGGCTTAGCGCTCAACGCGAGCACTTCCGCCTTTAGCTAGCTTTTCAACCTCAGCCAATGAAGCCATAGTTGTATCACCAGGGGTTGTCATAGCCAAAGCACCATGGGCAACGCCTAATTCAAGTGATTCTTGTAATGAACGTCCATCTAATAATCCAAATACCAAACCAGAAGCAAAACTGTCACCGCTACCAACGCGATCTAGAACTTCAACCTCTTTATATTGCTTTGATTGCAAAAGCCCCGTTTCTTTTGACCAAACGATGGCACTCCAATCATTATTTGAAGCTGAGTGAACCTTTCTCAAAGTAGTCGCAACTACTTCAAGATTTGGATAACTCTTAACTACATCTTGCACCATTGAGCCAAAAGCGGTGTGATCGATCTCGGTAAAGTTTGACGACAATCCCGCTACTTTAAATCCTAGGGACTCAGTGAAATCTTCTTCGTTGCCAATCATTACATCAACATATGGCGCTAACTTTTTATTTACTTCTTGCGCTTTACCTTGTCCACCGATTGCGCTCCATAAACTTGGTCGATAATTTAAATCGTAAGAAATCTTGGTTCCGTACTTCTTAGCACTTTTCATGGCCGCTTCAATAACAGCCGGAGTTGTTTCGGATAGTCCGGCAAAGATTCCACCAGTATGGAACCAGCGGACACCTTGTGAAAATATTGCATCCCAATCAATCGAGTCTGCGGTGAGTTGTGAAACAGCGGTATTGCCGCGATCTGAAACTCCCACAGCACCACGCAACCCGAAGCCGCGTTCGGTAAAGTTCAAACCATTGCGAGTTGTGCGACCAATTCCGTCATATTTTTTCCACTGAATAAACTGTGTGTCTACGCCACCTTGCAAGATCAGATCTTCAACAAGTCTTCCAATGTCATTTTCTGCAAATGCTGTAACTACCGCGGTGCGAAGTCCGAAGCAACGGCGCAATCCACGAGCGACGTTATATTCGCCACCACCTTCCCATGCATCAAAGCTTCTTGTTGTCTTTATGCGTCCCTGACCTGGATCAAGTCGCAACATGACTTCACCTAATGAGATCTGATCAAAAGCGCATTCACTCGTTGCCTTTATCTTCATGGCGCACAAACCTCAACAGCCTCTTTAGTTAATGAAATAATTGTCTCAAAGTCTCCAGCATCTATGAGTTTCTGCGCAACCATCCAGGAGCCACCAACTGCAACCACAGAAGGTAATGAGAGGTATTCCTTTGCATTCGCTGCAGAAATTCCACCGGTTGGCATGTAATCAATACCAGGGAAAGGTGCAGACATTGCCTTCAATGCAGCGACCCCGCCTAGGGTTTCTGCTGGAAAGAATTTAAGGGTAGATATTCCGGCATTAATAGCCTGCAACATCTCTGTTGGAGTAGACACACCTGGAAAATAAGGGATTCCCTGCTTTTCTGCTTCAACCGCAACATATGGAGAAAATCCTGCAGAAACAGCAAATCGCGCACCATGATCTATGGCTTTCTTTAAATCTTCGCCGGTGCGGAGTGAACCAACCCCAACAAGTAAGTCTTTGTTACTTGCTGCAATTTTCAAAGCCTCCAAACTAGCAGGAGTTCGTAAAGTAATTTCGGCTATTGGTAAACCGCTAGCAACTAGTGCAGAGGCTAAGTCGGCTGCCTTGGAGGCATCATTTATTGCAACTACTGGAACTATCCTTAAGCTCTTAATCAATTCAATCATTGTGGGATCCTAAAGTGCAGTGAGGCGAATCGAAGAAACTGTTGCCAATCATAGGTGGTCACATCATGTTTACCACTACGAATGTGATACCCAATAAATTCACCTACAGGGTGGTTCACAGGCGGCCAATCAGAAACACCTAAACCTGGTTTTCCAAAAAGTGCGTAGACAGGTTCAGCAAACTTGCCAGCCAAGAACTCCCCTTTGGGGTCTGCCCAGATGTCTTCCTGGGCACTTGCGATATAGAGAGGTCTAGGCGCAATGAGCGCAGCTAACTCGTGCATGTCTACGGGAAGAGTTTGCGGGGAATCATTGAAACACTTGTAATTGCCACAGAACCAATGTGGAAAGTTTTCATTAATTGAATGTATTGACTCGCCATAGTCACGGCGTGCAAGTGAGATTCCACCTGCTCCTGAATTATTAGAAATAACTAGTGCAAATCTTTCATCTAATGCACCAGCCCACAACGCTGCCTTTCCAAGTCGAGAGTGTCCAATTAGACCAACTCTTTCTGAATCAACTGCAGGATTGGTAACTAAATAATCAAGTGCTCTGCTTAGCCCCCAAGACCAAGCGGAAATTGCACCCCAATCGTCAACTTTGAATTGCGTTAATTCTCCATCAAAAGAAAGCGCTGCCCGAATTCCGTTTTTCCAACCGTCAGGATGGTCAGCTTCTACATCGCCATAGTAAAAGGTTGCAACACCAAAGCCCTTTTCAATGATCAGTTCTAATGGCCACCGTGTTTTCTCAAAACCTCTTGAAAACTCTGTGGCTTGATTATTTACCACGCTCTTTTCATCTATGGTGTTTCTCATCCACTTAGTATTAATTGGAATTGTCTTGTCCGGGTCAACCCCGTGATTACCGTTGTAATTACACCCTAGGAATATAGGAACGGGAAATTTTGCTGACTTTGGAATATAGAGCGCTAG
>CAITKS010000178.1 GCA_903893085.1 uncultured Actinomycetes bacterium
GATGTCGGCATCTCGCGAACAGCATCAGGGTTAGTCGGTGACGTTGATCCAGGAGTCATGGATGTTGCATCTTTTGTTGCACCGATGCCCGGTGGCGTTGGTCCAATGACGCGCGCCATGTTGTTAACAAATGTGGTTGAAGCATGCGAGAGATAAATTCACTTGGTCTGCGACTGGCCTATTTATTAATCGCCGCGGGATTCTTAGGAGGCGTATTTTCATTTGTTCGCTTGGGTTCGATAGCCATCGCAATTGGTATGGCGATCATCACTCTGGCACATTGGCAGTCGGCAAAAAGTGGAAAAGTTGAGCGCTATTTAGCCCTTTCTATAGCGCTGGCCCTCTTGGCCGTGGCAATCTCACTTCCTCGCGGGTTGTAGAGTTTATCTTGACGTCAAGAGAAAGAGTTTGCCATGTCTAAGAAAGTTACCGTTGTCGGTGCCGGATTTTATGGATCAACAACAGCGTTACGTTTAGCCGAATACAACATCTTCGACACTGTTGTTCTCACAGATATTCTCGAAGGCAAGCCAGAAGGTTTGGCGCTCGATATGAACCAATCACGTTCTATTGAAGGCTTTGAAACAAAGATTGTTGGCGCAACAACCACTGCCGATGGCGCAGGCTATGAAGCAACTGCAAATTCTGATGTCGTCGTTATTACTGCAGGCCTGCCACGTAAGCCAGGTATGAGCCGCATGGATCTAATCGGAGTAAATGCCGGAATCGTTCGTGGAGTTGCAGAAAATATTGCAAAGCATTCACCGAACGCCGTAATCATCGTGGTTTCAAATCCACTAGATGAAATGACTGCACTTACGCAGATCGCTACAAACTTTCCCAAGAATCGTGTGATTGGCCAGGCAGGAATGCTTGATACTGCTCGCTTCACAAACTTCGTCGCAGAAAAGTTAGGCGTAAAAGTTTCTTCTGTTAAGACACTGACTCTTGGCTCACACGGTGACACCATGGTGCCGGTTCCAAGTCGCTGCACAGTAGATGGCAATCCACTTTCAGATCTGCTTTCTAAGGAAGAAATTAACGACCTGGTCGATCGCACACGAAATGGTGGAGCTGAAGTTGTCGCATTACTTAAGACAGGATCCGCTTATTACGCACCATCTGCCGCAGCTGCAAGAATGGCTAAAGCAGTTATTGAAGATTCTGGTGCAGTAATGCCCGTGTGTGCATGGGTGGATGGCGAATACGGAATTTCTGGTGTTTATCTCGGCGTTGAAGCAGAGATTGGACGCTCAGGTGTCAAGAAAGTTGTTGAAACAAAACTTACCGATTCTGAACTTGCTGGCTTGAAAGAGGCAGCAGAGGCAGTTCGTGCCAAGCAAGCAGATGTACTAACTCTCTAATAAGTCTCAAGTAGATAAAAGAAAAAGGAAGCGAAAATGAGCAAAATCAAAGTTACTGGCACTGTTGTTGAACTAGACGGTGATGAGATGACCCGCATCATCTGGCAGTTCATCAAGGATTCGCTGATCCTTCCTTACTTAGATGTAAATCTTGAGTACTACGACCTTGGTATGGAACATCGCGATGCAACCGATGATCAAGTAACAATTGATTCTGCACGCGCGATCCAGAAGCACGGCGTTGGTATTAAGTGCGCAACGATTACTCCGGATGAAGCTCGCGTTGAAGAATTTGGTCTTAAGAAGATGTGGAAATCACCAAACGGAACAATCCGCAATATTTTAGGTGGCGTTATCTTCCGCGAACCAATCATTATTTCAAATGTTCCACGTCTGGTTCCACACTGGACCAAACCAATCGTGATCGGTCGTCACGCATTCGGTGATCAGTACCGTGCAACCGATTTCAAAGTTCCAGGTCCTGGCAAGCTCACAATCTCATTCGTACCCGAAGATGGATCTGCGCCAATTAACACTGAAGTCTTTAACTTCGAATCGTCTGGTGTAGCCATGGCTATGTACAACGTAGATGATTCAATTCGTGACTTTGCTCGCGCATCCCTTAACTATGGACTTCTACGCAAGTTCCCGGTTTATCTTTCAACTAAAAACACAATTCTTAAGGCATACGATGGTCGCTTCAAAGATATCTTTGAAGAGATTTTTCAAGCCGAATTCAAAACACAATTTGAAGCTGCAGGTATTTGGTATGAGCATCGTCTAATCGATGACATGGTTGCTATGTCACTTCGCATGGAAGGTGGATATGTCTGGGCCTGTAAGAACTACGACGGTGATGTGCAATCAGATACCGTCGCACAAGGTTATGGCTCACTCGGTTTGATGACATCTGTACTTAAAACTCCAGATGGAATGATCTGCGAATCAGAGGCGGCTCACGGAACTGTTACTCGCCACTATCGCGATCATCAAGCAGGTAAGGCAACTTCGACGAATCCAATCGCTTCAATCTTTGCTTGGACACAGGGCCTTGCGCACCGTGCCAAGCTTGATGACAACGCCGAATTGGCTAAGTTCTGCGCAACTCTTGAGCGCGTATGTATTGAAACTGTCGAATCAGGCAAGATGACAAAGGATCTAGCGCTTCTGATTTCTAACACCGCTCCTTGGCAAAATACACAAGAGTTCCTCAATTCAATTGATGAAAACTTGAAAGTGGCAATGGCTTAATTATGGAAAATAACCAACGTGGTGCGCTGGCACTAGTTGGTTCTGGAGAATATTTGCCAAAGGCGCAGGCGCTCGAAACAGAGCTCCTGCGCTTAGGTATTTCTCGCGGTAAGACAAATACCTATATTCAGATTCCGACTGCTGCCGGAAAAGAAGGCGATGATCGCTTAGATTTCTGGCGAGATCGTGGAGCTGATCAAGGCGCACGCATCGGTTGCGCAGTTAAATACCTGCCGGTCTTAACTCGTGAAGATGCCTTTAATGCGCAATGGATTGAAGAGCTAAAAAACGCTGGGCTAATTTATTTTTCAGGGGGAGATCCTGTTCACTTAGCGGAAGTTTTTACAGAGACTCCGATGTGGGATGCCATTGTGCAATCTTGGCGCGAAGGTGCATCACTTGCGGGATGTTCTGCCGGGGCGATGGCTTTCTGCGGAAAGATAATTGGAATACGCAGATCTCATATAAGCCCAGGGCTAAACCTTCTGCCACACGTTGAAGTGATTCCACATTACGACAAATTCTTAGGTTGGCTTCCAGATCGAGTAGCCGCAGCAGTTGTGCGAAAAGATGCCGATACTGCATTACTGGGAATCGATGAAAACACCGCCTTGGTGTTAACAGATAAGTGGCGCAAATATGGCTCAGGATCAGCACATGTATTGCGTGGCGAATTTGAGTTAAGTGATGAGCTATTTCCCAATAACTAGCGCTGAGGTACTATTCCCAAATGAAATCACTTAGCGAAAAAGGTTTAGAGATTTGGTTTCTAACAGGAAGCCAGCCACTTTATGGCGAAGATATTTTGGCGCAGGTTGCAGATCAGTCTAAGCAAGTCGTAGCAACGCTTAACGCTGCGAGTGATTTGCCGATTAAAGCTACCTGGAAACCAGTTTTAACTACGCCTGAAGATATTAAGGCGCTCTGCCTTGAAGCATCGGCGAATCCCAATTGCATCGGTGTCATCACTTGGATGCATACATTTTCTCCAGCGAAGATGTGGATCGGCGGGTTAAATGCCCTTCAGGTTCCGATCTTGCATTTAAATACTCAAGCAAATTCTGAACTTCCATGGGAGACCATTGATATGGATTTCATGAATTTAAATCAAGCAGCACATGGCGATCGCGAACATGGACATGTTCAAGCGCGCCTGCACTTGCCACGTAAAGTTGTTGCGGGACATGTATCGGATAAGAAAGTTTCAACACGTATTGCGCATTGGATGCGCGCAGCTATTGGTTGGCATACAGCGCAGAATTTAAAGTTGGCTCGTTTCGGTGACAATATGCGTTATGTCGCAGTTACAGATGGCGATAAGACAAGTGCTCAAATCACGCTAGGTATGTCAATTGAGGCCTACGGAGTTAACGCACTTGTCGATGCAGTTGCCGCGGTTGATCCGGCTGCGATTGATAAATTGGTGGCCGAATACGAGAAGATCTTTGACGTATCTGCCGAACTTAAAAAAGGTGGAGCCCGCCATGATTCGCTGCGCTATCAAGCATCACTTGAAATCGCACTCGAGAATTTCTTAACTGCCGGAAACTTCACCGCTTTTACAACTAACTTTGAAGACTTGGGTGCGCTAAAGCAACTTCCAGGACTTGCTGTTCAGCGCATGATGTCTAAAGGTTATGGTTTTGGCGGAGAAGGCGATTGGAAAACATCCGCACTTCTTCGCATTATTAAGAGCATGACCGAAGGTCTGCCAGGTGGAACTTCCTTTATGGAGGATTACACCTATCACTTCGGTCCAGGTGAGCCGAAAGTTCTCGGCGCGCACATGCTCGAAGTTTGTCCGACAATTACAAGCCAAAAACCAAAGTGTGAAATACATCCACTTGGCATCGGCGGCAAAGATGATCCAGTGCGTCTAGTTTTCAACGCAACACCTGCACAAGGTCGCGTCGTTGGGTTAATGGATTTGGGGGATCGCTTCCGAATTGTTTCTAATGACATAGAAGTAGTTAAGCCAGATAAAGATCTAAAGAAGTTGCCAGTTGCCTGCGCGGTCTGGAAGCCAGCGCCATCACTTGCCACATCGGCTGAATCTTGGATCTATGCCGGGGGCTCTCACCACACCGTCTTGAGCACCGCCCTGGATATCGAGGCCCTTAATGACTTTGCCAATATCGCCCAGGTCGAGCACTTGCGTATTTCAGCCTCGACCACCAGCGATGAATTCCACAAGGAAATCAAGTGGAATGGCGCCTATTACAAGCTCTCCTCGCTGACCTAGCCCCACCCGCTAGCCCGTCGCGCTTTGTAACCCAATCGTTATGGGCGAAAGGCCCATATGAGTTGACTGGGTATGCCGCCCAAAGAAGGATACCTACATGTAAACCCCTGGTCCCCAAAAATCCAGGGCAATACATAACTCGAAGTTCGAGATCCCTCGACGTTAAGAAAGGTAATACATGTTTAATAAGTCAAAAGTTGCTGCCGTATTTGCAGCACTAGCACTTGTTGTAACGACAGCTCCAGCGTCGTCAGCAGCAGATAATGATATGGAAATCTTCACATGGTGGGCATCAGGCGGCGAAGCTGCTGGTCTTGAAGGAATGACCACTGAGTTCACACGCGCAAACCCAAAGCTCAAGTTCGTAAACGCAACAGTTGCAGGTGCAGCTGGCGTTAACGCAAAGGGTGTTCTTGTTTCACGCATGAAGGCTGGCAATCCACCTGACACATTCCAGGCACATGCTGGCGCAGAACTTTCATCATATGTAAAGGCAAAGCAGATCGAAGATCTAACTTCACTGTACAAGTCAGAAGGTTGGGACAAGAGCTTCCCTAAGGATCTCATCAAGACACTTACAACTGGTGGAAAGATTTACTCAGTGCCAGTAAATATTCACCGTGCAAACGTTCTATGGTGGAACCCAGCAGCTGCAAAGAAGGCTGGAATCACTAAGGCTCCAGAATCACTTGATGCGATGCTAGTTGATCTAGCTAAGTTCAAGAAGGCTGGAATTGATGGAATGGCTCTTGCCGGTAACGGTGACTGGGCTATTGCTCACTTGTTCGATTACGTACTACTTGCTTCAATGGGACCAGATAAGTTCAATGGCCTTTGGAGCGGTAAGACACTTTGGAACTCAAAGGATGTAGTAAAAGCAATTGGTTACTTCTCAAAGATCCTTGCTTACGGTAACTCAAGCAAGTCACTTGACTGGCCAGATGCTGGAAAGCTAATCACAACTGGTAAAGCAGGATTCTTTATCATGGGTGACTGGGCTTCATCACAGTGGCAATCAGAAGGCCTAAAGCTAGGTACTGATTACGCATGGGCACCAGGTCCAGGAACTGATGGCGTTTACCAATGGCTATCAGATTCATTCACATTGCCTGTTGGCGCACCAAACCGCGCTGCTGGTATTGCATGGTTGAAGGTCTGCGGATCATTGGCTGGACAAGATGCGTTTAACCCTAAGAAGGGTTCAATTGCAGCTCGTACAGATTCAAATCCAGCGCTATACGACTCATACCTACAGGCTGCAATGAAGTCATGGAAGGTTGACCGCCTAGTCGGTTCAACAGTTCACGGCGTTAACTGGGGCAACGCGGGAATGGCTGCTTACAACTCAGCAGTTGGCCGCTTCTACACAGGTGGAGCTAAGGATTCTAAGGGATTCGTTGCTGCTCTAACTGCTGCTTCAAAGGCAAACCGCAACGGTTAATTTATTAACTGTTAGGTAGCAAAAAGTAAGTCAGATCTGAGTTCTGGCGGAACCGAATGGTTCCGCCAGAACTCAATCTTTTTAATATTTTTAATCCCATGAAAGATATTTTGAAAGGCGTTAATACGTGAGCGTAAAGAAAAATCGAGTCCATAGCCCGTGGGGTGGATTCTTTTTCGTACTCCCATCCATTATTGCAATGGCGGTTTTTGTATACGGAATGATTGGTTACACCGTCCGTGAATCTCTGACTAACCGGACAAATGCTTGGGAAACTGAGATTAAATTTGTTGGGTTAACTAATTATCGAGATTTGCTGGTGGATCCTGAATTCACCCACGCGCTCGCTAACCTCATGAAATTTACTATCGTCTTTATGATCGGATGTTTACTCTCCGGTTTGATTATGTCGCTGCTCCTTGAAAAAGGCATCAAAGGTGAAGGCTTCTTCCGTTCCACATATTTGTACCCAATGGCCATCTCATTTATCGCAATGGGTACTTCTTGGCGTTGGTTGATGGACTCAGCCCGCGATGCTGATGCAACTGGGCTTAACTTAGTGTTACAAAAAGTTGGTCTGGGCTTCCTGCAAAATGACTGGTACACATCGGAAGCCGGGTCGATGTATGCGATGGCCTTGCCCGCGATTTGGCAGATGGCCGGATATGTCATGGCTCTGTTCTTGGCTGGCTTCCGCGGGATCCCAGATGATCTTCGCGAGGCAGCCCGTGTTGATGGTGCAAGTGAATTTAAAATCTATCGCCACATCTTGTTCCCACAGCTATCTCCAACGTTCTTAACAGTCTTAATTATCTTGGGCCATATCTCGATGAAGGTCTTTGACTTAATCTTCGGTATTGCGACCAAGAGTTATGTAACCAAGGTTCTTGCGATCTATATGTGGCAAGTTATCTTCGATTTCCAGAACTATGCTGCCGGTGCAGCAATTGCGATAATCATTTTGTTGATGATCGCAGTGGCGGTTATTCCATATCTAGTTTATGTAAACAAGACTGAGGAGGCGAACAAGTGAGTACCGATATCGCATCCCGCGTTACGAAAAAAGTAGATATTCGCAATAAGCGCAAGCTAGATGGCAAAGGTCAGTTCTGGCTTGTCTTCCGTTACATCGCGCTGTCGATTCTCTTTGTAATCGCCGCACTTCCTATTTACATTATGGTGATTAACTCGGTAAAGGGAATCACGGGAGTTAGCCAGTCCGCAGCCTTTATCCCACCTACGAAGCTAAATTTCGAAGCATGGGGTCCAACCTGGGATCAGTTAAAAGTTCCTATGGGTCGCACCCTCTTCTTCGTGGTTCAGTCATCAATAATCTCAGCGGTTATCGGTGCGATCAACGGATTCGTATTCGCCAAGTGGCGCTTTAAGGGATCAACAGCCATATTCACCACATTCCTTTTCGGAATGTTTATTCCATACCAAGCGATCATGATTCCACTAACCATGTTCAATCAGTGGGCTGGTATTGGTGGATCAATTTACGTTCTGGTCTTTGCACACGTTATTTA
>CAITKS010000179.1 GCA_903893085.1 uncultured Actinomycetes bacterium
CTTGAGCAAGGCGAGCAGCCGGCCCACCGATTGATCCAAGATAGAAACCGCCGTTGTTTTTGCAAGCATCGGTTACAGCCTTTGAGCGATTACCTTTTGCCAACATTACAAAAGATCCGCCAGCTTTCTGGAATTGATCAACGTATGAATCCATGCGACCGGCAGTTGTTGGACCAAATGAACCGGAAGCAAAACCTGTTGGTGTCTTGGCAGGGCCTGCGTAGTAAACGGCGTAATCCTTCATGTATTGCGGCAGTGGCTTGCCAGCATCGAGGGCTTGCTTAATACGGGCATGTGCTAAATCGCGAGCAACGACGATGGTGCCGGTTAATGAAATGCGCGTTTTTACTGGGTGCTTGGAAAGTTCTGCGCGCACTGTATCCATTGGCTGATTTAGATCAATCTTTACAACGTTATCGTCTAAGTGTTCATCGGTTGTATCAGGCAAGAATCGTGCTGGATCACGTTCTAACTCTTCAAGGAAAATACCATCTTTGGTGATCTTTGCTTTTGCCTGACGATCGGCAGAGCAAGAAACCGCAATTGCGATTGGCAGAGACGCACCGTGGCGCGGCAAGCGAATAACGCGCACATCGTGGCAGAAGTACTTTCCACCAAATTGTGCGCCGATACCCAAAGTGCGAGTGAGTTCTAGAACTTGTTTTTCAAGTTCGATATCGCGGAAACCATGTCCAGTTGCTGCATCCCCTGATGTTGGAAGTGAATCTAAATACTTTGTGCTGGCAAGCTTTGCTGTCTTTACTGTGTGCTCTGCACTTGTTCCACCGATAACAATTGCCAAGTGATATGGCGGGCATGCTGCGGTGCCGATTGAGCGAAGTTTTTCATCTAGCCAAGTCATAAATGATGTGGGATTTAGAACTGCTTTGGTCTCTTGGTACAGGAATGATTTATTGGCGCTGCCGCCACCTTTGGCGATAAACATAAAGTTGTATTCATCTTGGTGATCAGAATCAGCATAAATCTCGATTTGGGCGGGCAGGTTGTTGCCCGTGTTCTTCTCTTCCCAAGTTGTGACAGGTGCCATCTGTGAATAACGCAGATTTAACTTTGTATATGCATCATAAATTCCTTGCGAGATCGCTACTTCATCTTTCGCAGTCGTTAGTACATATTGACCCTTTTTACCCATGACAAGTGCGGTCCCGGTGTCTTGGCACATCGGCAGGATTCCACCTGCTGAAATATTGGCGTTCTTCAATAAATCTAAGGCTACGAAGCGATCATTAGGGGAGGCTTCTGGATCTTTCAAGATATTTGCCAGCTGCTGTAAATGTTCTGCGCGAAGGTAATGCGAAATATCGTGGATTGCTGTTTCTGTTAAGAGGGTAAGCGCTTCAGGTGCAACCTGCAGAAATTCTTTTTCGCCAAGTTTTATAACGCTAACGCCAGCTTTACCAATATTGCGATATTTTGTTTTATCCGCACCAACGGGAAGTAAATCCGAGTATGAAAATTGGGGAGACATTATTGCGCCGGCTTCTTTGCCGCATCTAACTTCTTCTTGGCACCATCTAGCCATTCCTGGCAGATCTTTGCTAACTCTTCGCCGCGTTCCCAAAGTTTGAGTGACTCTTCTAGCGTCGCACTGCCATCTTCGAGTGATTCAACTATTTCAGCGAGCTCATCTCGCGCTTCTTCGTAAGAAGGCTTTCCATCTTTAGCGGCCATGGGTTAAATCTACTCGCTTGCCAGCACGCTGGCACTTGCCTCGCCTTTTGCCGCACGAATGCGCAGCACATCGCCAGCCTTTAACTTTGTGGCATCGCGCACAATTTTTCCATCACCGATTTGAACCACTGAATAGCCACGGTCCATGGTTGATTGCGGAGAAAGTGAACGCAGATGCGCAATTACACCCTTTATCTCTTTCTTCTCAATATCTAGCAGCGCCTTAAACCCGCGGTGCGAACGATCGCGCAGCGCAGTTAAATCATCTTTGCGCACCTTAATCATGACGCTGGGATCTTTCATAACAGGACGGTTTCGCAATTGCGCGATCTGATTTAACTCGAATTCAACTGAAGATAGTAAGCGGCGATACATGCGATCGCGGATCTTGTTTATATCTGCAATCTCTTGCTCGATATCTGGAACCACGCGCTTGGCAGCATCGGTTGGCGTTGATGCTCGGTAATCCGCTACGAGATCAAGCAGAGGTGAATCTTTTTCGTGGCCAATTGCGCTGACGATTGGCGTTTCACAACTTGCGGCAAGTCGAACTAGAGATTCATCGCTAAATGGCAATAGGTCTTCGAATGAACCACCACCGCGCGTAATGATGATGACGTCTACATCTTCGATACTTTCTAGCTCGCGCAAGGCGGCAGAAACTTCAACGACGGCGGCTGCGCCTTGAACTGCTACTTCACGAATTTCAAATTCAACTGCCGGCCAGCGACGTCGCGCATTCTCAACCACATCTTTTTCGGCATCGGTATTGCGCCCGCAGATCAAACCAACTTTGCGCGGCAACTTTGGCAGCGCGACTTTGCGATCTGCGCTAAATAAACCTTCGGCGGCAAGCAAGTTCTTTAGCGCTTCAAGGCGTGCCAATAATTCACCAACGCCAACTTGGCGAATCTCTTTGGCAGACATTGTCAACGAACCATTTTTAGTAAACCAAGAAGCTTTGGCATGAATTACTACGCGAGCATTTGCAGGAAGTGGTTGCACTGTGGCCAAAACATTTTTGTAACACATCACCGAAAGGCTCATATCAACGGATGTATCGCGCAGGCGCATAAATGCCATTCCACCGCTGCGTTCGTTGAGTTCTGAGATCTCGCCCTCAATCCAAATTGGCCCTAAGCGATCTACATAATCTTTGATCGCCTCAGAGACCACCCGAACAGGCGCGGGGGATTCACTTGAAGTTTCGAACATGGGGCGAGCCTAATAGACTCACCCACATGTCTAAGAGAGTTCTCCTTGCAGCGCCACGCGGATATTGCGCTGGCGTAGACCGTGCGGTTATTACCGTCGAGAAATCCCTAGAACTCTATGGCGCCCCGATTTACGTACGTAAAGAAATCGTCCACAACAAGCATGTGGTCTCGACCCTGGAAGCCCGCGGAGTCATCTTTGTAAATGAAACCGATGAAGTTCCCGAAGGTGCAACTGTTGTTTTTTCGGCGCACGGTGTTTCACCTGCCGTCCACGAACAAGCCGCTTCACGAAATTTAAGAACTATTGATGCAACCTGTCCGCTGGTTACAAAAGTGCATAATGAAGTAAAGCGTTTTGCAGATGATGAAACTGAAATCTTGTTAATTGGCCATGTTGGTCACGAAGAAGTAGAAGGAACGGCCGGTGAAGCACCTGGCAAAGTTCGCATTGTTGATGGATTAGATGAGGCTCGTACGATTGTTCCAACACCAGGTAAGAAGTTGGTCTGGCTTACCCAAACAACTTTAAGCGTTGACGAGACCATGCAATCGGTCGCGATTTTAAAGGAACGTTTTCCGGAAATTGCTAATCCGCCATCAGATGATATTTGTTATGCAACCCAGAACCGCCAAGAAGCGATTAAGCAGATTGCACCACAAGCAGATTTGGTGCTTGTGGTCGGTTCAACTAACTCTTCAAATTCGGTTCGCTTAGTCGAAGTGGCTAAGGAATACGGAGCCGCGAACGCTTATCTAATTGATTTTGCCGAAGAAGCCGATGAAAATTGGCTAGAAGGCGTTGAAACTATTGGCGTTACAAGCGGAGCTTCAGTACCTGAAATCTTGGTTCGCGATTTATTGGCTTGGCTTGCAGAACGCGGCTTTGGTGATGTTGAAGAAGTTACTGCTACCCAAGAAACTTTGTTATTTGCACTGCCGCCTGAACTTCGTAAAGAGTTAAAGTCAGCCGGAAAGTAAGTTAAAGGCGCGGCTTTGGCTTGCGAGTTTTTGCTCTCTGATTGAAAAATACAAACCAACCGTATAACGCGCTTACTAATAAATAAGGCGCGATGCTGGCAAGGGAAGCGACGAAATCTAGTCCGAGTCGAGAAGGCTTGATGCCGACGCTTAGAATTAAATAAATAAGTACTGTTGCGGCAAATGCCAGCGGCGGTGTTACAACTGAAACATATGTGGTTCCTTGGCGACCAAAACGGATTCCACCAAATAAGACGATGCAGATGATTAGTCCGCTGATGATCCCGGCTCCGCTGCGGATTAGAAGTTCAAGCCCTGAAAAGAGTGCGATAAAGAAAGTCTGCAGAACAACAACGCCCTCTTTTTTAAGGCCGGGCCCGCTTATTTTTGGTTTGGTTTGTGCAGTTGTGCTCATTCTTCATCCTTTACTTCTTCAGCATCAATGAAATCATATTCTTCAATCTGATCGCTATCTTTTAGTTCGCGTACTTCAGGTGGCGCATCTGGATACGGAATAGCCAGTTTAGCTTTATCGCCGGTAACGCCGAAACTTAAGATTTTTGCCGCTGAGTTTTTAACTGTGACTTCGGAAGTGGTTTTAAGATCTCCGTAGGCCTTGGAGAGTGAGTTAATTGCAGTACCGACTTTGGCGATACGGGTGTGCAATAGCGTTAGATTTTTCATAAATACCGCTGCAGATTTAGCGATATTTTCAGCGTTTAGCGCCACAGAGTTGCGTGAATAAACATTGCCAATGGTGCGAAGCAGCGCCATCATCGAAGTTGGTGTTGCGATTGTGACATTTAATTTAAATGCGTTTTCTAGAAACAGTGGATCAACGCGCAGCGCCTCAGTTAAGAGTGATTCAAATGGAACAAAGAGGATTACGAAATCTGGTGAATCTTGTGATTCGTGATATCCGCGCTTAGCCAAAGAAACAACGTGGCTTGCCAAATCTTTCTTATGTTCGAGGAATAAACGTTCGCGCTCGGTTGGATCTTCGACCTCGTGAGCTTCGATGAATCGATCGAAAGGAAATTTAGAGTCGATAAACAATTTGGTGCCACCGGGCATTCGCACAGTGATATCGGGAATGCCGGATGAATCCGCATCCGTTGTCGAACGTTGTGCGGTGTATTCGATACCTTTATGCAGACCTGCATCTTCAAGCATCAGTTCTAGTTGGGCTTCGCCAAATTTTCCACGCGTTTGTGAATTAGATAGTGCGCCAGCAATTGCTTTGGTTTGTGCAACTAGTGATTCGTTGTGAGTAGACATCGCGCGAACTTGGGTTCGAATATCTGATTCGGCATCGATGCGCCGACGATCGGCTTCGGCTGCTTCTTTCTGCAACTTCTCCATTGCATTTTTCATCGCTTCAACTTCGGTTGCAAGTTTTGAACCAGCCATTGCGTTATCGCGTTCTGATTTATACAAATCACGTTCGGCACGCGCCGATGCAAGATCAGCTTGCGTTGTACCTGATGAAGATTTGCGATTGCTTGCGATGAAAAATCCCAGGGCAAGACCGAGTAAGACCCCGATGATGAGTGTAAGAATGGCCACTACTGCGCTTGACATGGGCCTATCGTGGCAGGAAGCACCGACAATCACGCGTAGGCTCTACTCCTTATGAGCCTTTCAATTGGAATCGTCGGTCTGCCAAACGTCGGAAAGTCGACCCTTTTTAACGCGCTCACCAAAAATAACGTGCTCGCCGCCAACTATCCCTTCGCCACCATCGAACCGAACGTTGGCGTAGTCGGAGTACCTGATGAGCGATTGGCCAAACTTGCCGAAATTTTTGGTTCAGAAAAGTTGCTGCCGGCCGCACTATCTTTCGTAGATATTGCTGGCATTGTTAAGGGCGCATCAGAAGGTGCGGGCTTAGGCAATAAATTCTTAGCCAACATCCGCGAAACCGATGCGATCTGCCAAGTAATCCGTGTTTTCACCGATGGCGATGTCGTACACGTTGATGGTCGCATCGATCCCAGCAGCGATATGGAGACCATTAATACCGAACTTGCGCTGGCGGATTTACAAACAATTGAAAAAGCTTTGCCGCGACTTGAAAAAGAGGCGCGCATAAATAAGGAAACTGCTTCGGTTGTTGAAGCCGTTAAGAAGGCCGAAGCGCATTTGCAAAGCGGCAAACCACTTTCATCGTCTGGTCTTGATCTTGAACTACTGCACGATCTGCATTTGTTAACCGCTAAGCCATTTTTATATGTATTTAACGTAGATGCTGCTGAATTAAACGATGGCGATCTGCGCAAAAAATTAAGCGAACTGGTGGCTCCTGCCGAAGCAATTTTCTTAGATGCTAAAACTGAGGCCGAACTTGCCGAACTCAGCGATGAAGATGCGCTCGAACTTTTACAATCTATCGGCCTTAAAGAACCAGGACTTGCAACACTTGCCCGCGTTGGCTTTAGCGTTCTTGGATTGCAAACTTATTTAACTGCAGGTCCAAAAGAGGCGCGCGCTTGGACGATTCATAAAGGTGACACGGCGCCAATGGCTGCAGGTGTTATTCATACTGATTTCCAAAAAGGTTTCATCAAAGCCGAAATTGTTGGTTATGACGATTTGATGGCATGCGGATCAATGGCTGATGCCAAAGCAAAAGGCAAGGTGCGTATGGAAGGTAAAGAGTACGTAATGGCCGATGGTGATGTTGTGGAGTTTAGATTTAACGTTTAATCAAGCACCGGTGTAGTACTTAGCAATTTCACCGAGTGATTTATCAATAATCTCTAAACCTAATTTGGCATCTGCTTCACTGATATTGCACGGTGGGCACAAGTGAATACGGTTGAAGTTAACAAATGGCATCAACCCATTCTTGCGACAGGCCGCAACAAGTTCGTTCATCGCAGGACTTGATCCGCCGTATGGTGCAAGTGGTTCACGGGTTGCACGATCAGTCACCAGATCGACTCCCCAGAAAACACCGTTGCCGCGGATGTCACCAATTAACTTATGTTTCTTGGCTAATTCATGAAGCCCAGGTCCCAGAATTTTTTCGCCGATGGATGCTGCGTTCTCAACCATCTTTTCTTCTTTCATAACTTGAATTGTGGCAACTGCAGTTGCTGTCGCAAGCGGATGCCCCATGTAGGTAAGTCCACCTGGGAAAACTCTTTCATCAAATGTATGTGCAATTTCATCGCTTATAACTATTCCGCCAAGTGGGATATAGCCAGATGTAACACCTTTAGCGAAGGTAATTAAATCGGGTGTTGAAGCTGAGTGCTGGAAACCAAACCATTTACCAGTACGACCAAAGCCAGACATAACTTCATCAGCAATCCAAAGAATCTTGTACTTATCGCAAAGTGCGCGAATTCCATCGAGATATCCTTTAGGTGGAGTTAGAACTCCAGCAGTTCCAGGAACTGATTCGATCAAGATTGCAGCGATCGTATTTGGGCCTTCAAAGATAATCATCTGTTCGAGATGTTCTAGCGCACGGGCACATTCTTGCGCTTCATCTTGCGCCCAAAATGATGTGCGATAAAGGTACGGACCCCAGAAGTGCACATGGCCATAAGCAAATTCATTTGGGAAACGACGTGGATCGCCAGTTGCATTTATTGCAGCGCCAGTATTGCCGTGATACGAACGGTAGGTAGAAAGAATTTTATGTTTGTGTGTATGTAAACGTGCCATACGGATCGCATTTTCAATTGCATCGGCACCAGCAGTTGTGAAAAATATTTTGGAGAATTTATCGCCAGCTAATTCGACAATATCTCGTGCTGCTTGGTTACGAACTTCGCTGGCATGCTGTGGCGCCATGGTTGTAATTACTGCAGCTTGATCTTGGATCGCCTTTACAACTTTAGGATGTTGGTGACCGATGTTGGTAAAGACTAGTTGTGATGAAAAATCTAGATATGTATTGCCTTCGTAATCCCAGAAACGTGATCCAGCGCTGCCCGAAATTGGAAGTGGCTTGATTGCACCTTGCGCGGACCATGAGTGAAAGACAAATTCATGATCATCTGCCGAAATTGCAGCGCTCTTTGCTGGATCATTTATAGCTTGCGTCACGATGCACCTGTTCTCTTTAATTCACTTCAAATTGGTCTTTGGGATATGCGCCATCTTAATCTGCGGGCTAACTTAAAACTATGGAGTAAATCACTGTAATTAAGCCAAAAGTAAGCCCTGCATACGCGGGTAATTAGTCCATATCAATGGCTTTTAGTAAGATATCCCTCGTGCGGTCGATACTGGCCGCTATTTCTTTGGATCCTCCATTAGAAGCCAATTGGTCGAAAAACCGCTTGGGTTCCTTACGAAAGTAGTTCTCTTGTCGAAGCAACAAGCCCACCTAAAAGACTTGCCGGTTAAGAAGCGCGAAAATTTGCGTAACGTAGCGATCATTGCCCACGTTGACCATGGCAAGACCACTCTCGTTGATGCGATGTTGTGGCAGTCCGGTGCTTTTGCCGCGCACAAAAAGCAAGATGAAGGTCAAGACCGCATGATGGATTCAATGGATCTAGAACGCGAAAAGGGCATCACAATTCTTGCTAAGAACACCGCTGTAAAGCGCGGGGACACAATCGTAAATATTATTGATACACCAGGCCACGCTGACTTCGGTGGCGAAGTAGAACGCGGACTAGAAATGGTCGATGGCGTTATTTTGTTGGTTGACGCATCTGAAGGTCCACTTCCACAAACACGTTTCGTATTGCGTAAAGCGCTCCAGAAGAATTTGCCAGTTATTTTGTTGATCAACAAAGTTGACCGCCCCGATTCACGAATTGCAGAAGTTGTTGACGAGGCTTACGAACTTTTCCTTGATTTAGATGCAAATGAAGAGCAGATCGACTTCCCAGTTATTTATGCATCAGCTAAAGCTGGTCGCGCATCTCTTACACGTCCTGCAGATGGTGGAATGCCAGTTGAAGAAAACCTCGATGTTTTATTTGACACAATCTTCTCTGCAATTCCAGCACCGGAATATCACGAAGGTGCACCACTTCAAGCACACGTTACAAACCTTGACTCATCTCCGTTCCTTGGTCGTTTGGCGCTATGTCGCGTACGCGAAGGTGTTATCCGCAAGGGTCAACAAGTAACTTGGATCAAGACAGATGGAACTCAAGAGCGTGTAAAAGTTTCTGAACTTTTGATTACTGAAGCGCTAGAACGTGTTCCTGCACTTGAGGCGCACCCAGGTGACATCATCGCCGTTGCTGGTATTGAAACTATTACGCTCGGTGAAACCCTTGCTGATACGGAAAATCCACACGCACTTCCTTTGATTATTGTTGATGAGCCATCTATTTCGATGACAATCGGTATTAATACATCACCACTTGCTGGCAAGAGCGGTACAAAACTTACTGCGCGCCAAGTTAAGGGCCGCCTTGATGCTGAACTAGTAGGTAACGTTTCACTTCGTGTTCTAAATACAGAACGTCCTGATACTTGGGAAGTTCAAGGTCGCGGAGAACTCCAGTTGGCAGTACTCGTTGAAATCATGAAGCGCGAAGGTTTTGAATTAACAGTTGGAAAGCCACAAGTAGTTATTAAGAAAATTGATGGCAAAGTTCATGAACCGATGGAGCGTTTAACAATTGATGCACCAGAAGAATATTTAGGTGTTCTAACTCAGTTGATGGCGCTACGTAAAGGTCGCATGGAACAAATGGTTAACCACGGCACTGGTTGGATCCGCCTTGATTACCGAGTTCCATCACGTGGCTTGATTGGTTTCCGTACCGAATTCTTAACTGAAACTCGCGGAACCGGTTTGCTCCACCACGTATTCGATGGTTACGAAGCATGGCACGGTGATATCCGTACTCGCGGAACCGGTTCCCTTGTTTCAGATCGCATGGGAACAGTTACTTCATACGCGCTTTACGGAACGCAAGATCGCGGAAGCATCTTCGTTGAACCAGGTGATGAAGTTTACGAAGGTATGGTCATTGGTGAGAATTCACGTTCTGAAGATATGGACGTTAACTGTGTGCGCGAAAAGAAGTTAACAAATATGCGCGCATCCGGAACAGATGAATCAGAACGTTTGATTCCACCTAAGAAGTTAAATATGGAAGGTGCTCTCGAATTCTGTCGCGAAGACGAATGCGTTGAAGTAACTCCAGCGGTTGTTCGTATCCGCAAGGTAACCCTTAACGGTGATGAGCGCGCTCGTGCGACTTCTCGCGCCAAGAAGGCTAACCAAACTTCATAGTTCACTTTTTTGCCGTTAACTCTTCGGCTTAAAATGGAATAAATGTCAGTTGTGTGGGGTTCAATACCTCATATGACGACTCCTTCCATCAAGCTAACGCGCAGCCCGCTTGCGCCTGGACCGATGGAATTAGATTCGCAACAATCGCAGGCAGTTTCCCATCGCGGTTCACCTCTGTTAATTGCAGGCGGACCTGGCACCGGAAAAACTAGCGTCTTAATTGCTGCGGCCTTATCGCGAATAAATGCGGGCCAAGATCCTGATTCAATTTTATTACTAACTTATGGCCGCCAACGCGCATCCGAACTTCGCGATGCGATTGCACTTCGCACAACTTCGACGATGAACGAACCACTTGCGCGAACATTTCACTCACTCGCATATTCAATCTTGAAGATGAACTCTGGCGATTCTTATCACGAACCAATTTTGTTATCTGGCCCCGAACAAGAAAATTTTATTGAACAGCTGCTACAAGGTGATGTCGAAGATGGTTATCGCCAGTGGCCTGAAGATCTGCATGATGGTGAGGATAAGAAAGGCAATCCACTTTTAACTCAAGGATTTATCCGCGAACTTCGCGATTTAATAATGCGCGCCAACGAACGAGGTATTTCACCTGATGAATTGGCGCAACGTGGCAAAAACGTTGGCGAAAAATATTGGGCACCCGCTGCAGATTTTTGGAAACGTTACAAACAAGTCATGGCAATCCGTGAAGATGCTGCCGGCGATGCCAAGATGCGAATCGATCCATCCGAACTTATTAGCGTGACTATTGCTCACCTTTTAGCAAATGAACCTTTGCGCGCGCAGTTACAGGCCCGCTTTAAAACCATTTTGGTTGACGAATATCAAGAAAGCGATCCAGCACAACGCGCGCTGCTTGCACTGCTTACTGGCAGCGATTTAGTAATTGCCTACGATGCGGATTCTGCTGTTGGTCGTTTCCGTGGTGCTGATCCAGATGGCTTAAAAGGTGAAGTGGAAAAGCATCTTGCGCAGGGTGCAACTCAAATTCTGTTATCCAATTCTTATCGCAGCCGTCCAGAAATTTTCGAAATCGGCCGCGCTGTGGTCTCACAATTTAGAGCACCTTCATCTGCGCGCCAACGCATCTGCACATATGCTGAAAAACCAGTGCTGGATAACCCTTTTTCGGTAGCCCGACTGCGTTCTCAATCTGAAGAAGCGCAATACATCGCCTACCACTTTAAGCGCGCACATTTAATGCATGCCATTCCATATTCGCAGATGGCGGTAATTCTTCGTACCGCAGGCACTCAAGCCAGTGCGCTGCGCCGGGCATTTGCTCAAGTATCGATTCCTGTCGCCGGAGATCTTGAAGCCTTATCAAATAATCCAGCGATTGCGCCATTTTTATTATTGGCAGGAGTCGCAACTGGTGATCAACCGCTAAACCTTGATACCTGCGAACGGTTATTGATCTCCGAATTCGGTGGCGCAGATGCCATTTCACTTCGCCGGATACGCACCGCTTTACTTGCAGCTCGCAGCGATGAAACTGATTTGCGTGGTGGCACTCAACTCTTAATCGATGCTATTGATAAAGGTGACATCCCAATCGAAGATAGCGCCGCACTGACCAGGGTTCACGAACTTCTTACTCACGCGCGTAAATCACTTCACAAGAAAGGTGTGCGAGCTGAAGATTTACTCTGGGCGATTTGGGATAACTCAAAATCAAGTGACAATGAAAAGTTAAGCACCGCCTGGCGCAATATCGCACTACGCGGTGGCAACCGAGGTGCAGGCGCCGATCGTGATTTGGATGCGATGATTCAACTCTTTGATTCCGCCCAACGTTTTACGGAACGCTTTCCATATTCAAAACCTTCTGCATTTTTGGATGAGATCGCGCGCGAATCAATTGTTGGCGATCTGATTACTTCACAAGGTGTTCGCCCGGATGTTGTTGAAATTCTTACCGTGCATTCGGCAAAAGGTCGCCAATGGGAACTAGTTGCTGTTGCTGGCCTACAAGAAGGTGTATGGCCAAACTTGCGCCAACGTAGTTCTCTGTTGGGCAGTGAACGACTCGTAGAACGCGAACGTCACGGTGATCTGGCGCGCATTGAACTAGATGTAATTGCGGCCAGCGCATTGGCTGAGGATGAGCGCCGCCTGCTTCATGTCGCTATAACCCGCGCCCGCCAAGGTTTAATCGTCACCGCCGTACAACGCGAAGATGACGAACCTTCTGCTTACTTCGAAGAACTTGACACAAATTCTGGTGTTGAAGAACCCATCATCACTGAAGTGCCAAGGCCACTAACAACGTCGGCGCTGGTTGCGACTTTGCGCCAGAATTTAACTGGCTCTCATGCGGATACGTCTGCTGGAATTCTAAAAACTTTAGCGCAATCTCAGATTCATTCTGCAGATCCAGCAAACTGGACAGGCGCACTTGCAATCTCTTCGACCGAAAGTGTCGTTGGCTCCGATCAGAGCGTTCCGGTTTCCCCAAGTGGCGCCGAATCATTTACTGAATGTGGCGTTAAATGGTTCTTAGAAAAAAATGGTGGAACCAACGGAGATTCATCTGCACAAATACTGGGATCGGCAATCCACGAGTTTGCCCGTATTAAAGTTGAAGAACCCGGAATATCAGATGTTGATTTAATCGCTAAATTACAATCTGCTTGGTCACTGATCGATCCAACTGATGGCTGGGTCAGCACATCTTCGCTAAAGCGCGCAGTAAAAATGCTGGAAAGATTTGCGCGCTATCACGCAGCAACAACGCGCGATGTAGTCGGAGCCGAACTCAGCTTCACGATCCAAGTTGGGCGCGCTCAAATCCGCGGTAACGTAGATCGCATTGAAGTTGATTCTGACGGAAATTACTATGTAATTGACTTTAAAACCGGCAAGAACATCATCACCAAAAATGAGGCAATCGAGAATTTACAACTTGCCTGCTATCAACTTGCGGTGGCACTGGATGGTTTTGAAGAAAAGTTAAAGGGCGACAAATCAACGGGCGCCGAACTTGTTTATCTCGCTAAAGATTCAGTTAAAGTCACAACTCGGCAACAGTTTGTAATTAATGAAGCAGAAGTTAAAGCCAAGATTGAAGAAATTGCCAAAGGTATGGGAGCCGCGACCTTCCAAGCAACAATCAATGAAATGTGCGAAAAATGCGTTGTAAAAGCCAGCTGCCCTATCCAAAATGAAGGTCGGGCGGTGATCGAATGACCGAGAAATATTCACCGCAAGAAATCGCCGCAGCCCTTGCAAAAGTTGGCGCAAAGGTCTTTGAACCAACTGCCGAACAAAGTGCAATCATTTCGATCGCTACCAATCCACTGGAACCTGCCGTAGTTATTGCAGGTGCTGGATCAGGTAAGACCGAAACGATGGCGGCGCGAGTTATCTATCTCGTTGCAAATGGCTATGCCCGCCCCGATCAGATTTTGGGACTTACCTTCACGCGCAAAGCAGCCGGAGAGCTTGCTATCCGTATTCGTACTCGTTTGCGTCAATTGCGTTCGGCAAATCTAATTCCAGCAGATACGCCACTAGAAGTATCTGTTACTACTTATCATTCTTACGCCGCACGTTTGCTTTCGGAACACTCAATACGTTTTGGAATAGATGCTGATATAGCACCGATGGGTGATGCCGCAATGTGGCAATTAGCAAATGATGTTGTCCGCAATTGGGATGATGCGACATATACCAACGAATCCGCAGTCAGCACTGTCGTCGATGATTTGCTAGGCCTAACTAAATTGATGCTCGAACATCAAGTAAAACCTGATGCAATCGAGGCCGCTGATCTCGCGGTGTTGCAAGAACTCTCAACTATGTCTGGTGATCTAAATGATCACGTCCGTAAAGTAGATCGCGCACTCAACCAACGTATTGGCTTGCTACCAATGGTTGAAAGATTCATCGAACGACGTCAACAATCTGGGCAACTTTCATTTGATGATCAGATGTCACTTGCTGCAGATATTGCGACGAATTTTGCCGATGTTGGCGAACTAGAACGCGCCAAATATTCGGTTGTCTTACTTGATGAATATCAAGATACTTCGCAATCACAAGTTCGTATGCTGTCATCGCTATTTGGCGGCGGACATCCCGTGATGGCGGTCGGTGACCCATGCCAGGCTATTTACACATGGCGCGGAGCCTCTGCCGGCACGATTAACTCATTTAGCCGCTATTTCCCGAAGGTTGCTGGGCAAACAGGGGCAGAGCGATATTCATTGCTCACTACTTTTCGAAACGATAAAGCAATCCTGGAACTTGCAAACGTTGTCTCTGAACAAATCCGCGTTGAAAGTGGCGCAGATGTTCCACCGCTTACCCCTCGAAAAGGTGCGGGTGACGGCAATTTAAGTTGCGGTGTATTTGAGACAATTGATGCTGAAGCACAAGCGATCGCAGATTATTTCGCGCCACTTTGGTTTGATAAAAAACGTTTGGTGCAGAGCCCCGTGAAGCGAACAACTTTCGCAGTTCTGGTCCGCAAGCGTTCGCAGATTGCAGCGATTGAAAGTGCGCTTCGTTCTGCCGGAATGCCCGTTGATGTTATTGGTTTAGGTGGCCTGATCCATGTTCCAGAAGTTGCGGACACTGTTTCGATGCTAAAAATCATCGCTGATCCGGATGCAGGAGCTTCTATGATGCGCCATCTGACGGGGCCACGAATTAATTTAGGTGCAAAAGATTTAGCGGCACTGGGTGCTTATTCACGCAATCGCGCTAAAGGTTCGCGCGAAGAAAGTAAGTCACTAATCAAGAAAATTGCTGCAGGAAATCCAGATCGCGCCGAAGCCGATGATCAATTCCTGGGATCGCTAATCGATACCGTAGACGAGATTGAAAAAGCAGATCGCCGTACTTTTACCGAAACCGGCTACAACCGCATAGTTCGCTTTGCATCTGATCTGCGACGTATTCGCTCGCGTGCCGGTGGCACTATTACAGATTTAATAAATGAAATCGAAAGATACTTACACCTCGAAGAAGAAGTAATGTTGCGCGATGGCACCGGTTCTGGTCGTCGCCATATTGATCGATTTGCAGATGAAGCAGGAAAGTTTGCACGCAGTGGCGGAACTCTGGCGTCATTCTTACAGTGGCTAGATATCACCGGTGAGGAAGAAGGAGGCCTGAAATCGGCTGCTCCTGAGGTCCGCAGCGATGTTGTCCAGATTCTTACCGTCCATATGTCAAAGGGCGCCGAATGGGATGTTGTCGCAGTTCCTGGTTTGGCCGAAGGAACTTTTCCCGGTATCAATAAATCAGATCCGGATAATTGGATCACAAATGAAAGACATATTCCCTTTGCCTTACGTGGTGACAGCGCCGAACTTCCAGTCTTCTCATTTAACGGTGCGACTAAGAATTCAGAAGCCAAGAAAGCGATCGAGGATTACGGCAAAGTCTGCAACGCTACAAAAATTCGCGAGGAGATACGTTTGGGCTATGTGGCATTTACTCGCGCCCGCACACATTTGCTTGTCACAACATCATGGTGGCGCGATGGTGCACTAAAAGTAGAGCCATCATCTATTTTCAACCAAGTTGCAGCGGTCGCCGAAAAATCAGGAACAATTCTAAATTACGCAACCAAACCTGAAGATGGAGATAAAAATCCTAAACTTGAAAACCCAGCTACTGGTATCTGGCCACGTGATCCGCTCGGAAATAAACGTGCAGAATTTGAATCAAAGATTGCCCTTGTAAATAGCGCAAAGCCAATTGATTTAGAGAAATTTGCTTCAACTGATCTTGAAGTTATTTCCTGGGCGCAAGATGCCAAGGCGCTAA
>CAITKS010000180.1 GCA_903893085.1 uncultured Actinomycetes bacterium
GCTGTACTGGAAGAGTGGCAAGAAGCTAATTTTAATTAGCGCAATTGAACATCATGCAGTTCTTGATCCAGCTCGCTGGCTGGTTGAACATGAAGGTGCAGAGTTAATTGAAATTCCAGTTGATAAAAACGGTGTACTTAATTTAGATTTTCTAAAGGATTTAATCGCTAAACGTGGTGCAGAGGTTGCGCTGATCTCGGTGATGCACTCCAATAACGAAACTGGAGTAATTCAACCAATTGCTGATGTTGTAAAAATCGCTGGCGATATTCCAGTTCACACGGATGCGGTGCAATCATTTACCAAGACGCCACTTTCTTATAAAGAACTGGGCGTTACCTCGATGGCCCTTAGCGCGCATAAAGTCGGCGACCCGCATGGAATCGGTGCTCTGATTTTGCAGCGTGCTTATGAAATTCCTGCACTTTTACATGGTGGGGGACAAGAGCGCGAAATCCGCAGCGGAACGCTAAATGCACCAGCAATTGTTGCCTTCGCCGCAGCTGCTGCGAGCAAAATTTATGACGCTAACCAAGTTCAAGAACTTCGCACGCGATTTGAAGCGGGTCTGCTTATGTCAGCACCCGATGCTTATATAAATGGTGTGGATGCAAAGCGCTTGCCCGGAATATCTAATGTGACATTTCCTGGCACCCAAAGTGATTCCCTTCTTTTACTTATGGATTCTGAGAAAGTTTCTTGCTCAACGGGCGCTGCATGCAGCGCTGGGGTGCATCGCCCATCACATGTCTTACTCGCAATGGGTCACAATGAAATAAGTGCGCAATCTTCGCTACGTTTTTCACTAGGCGCTAATTCCACTGCTGCCGATGTAGATTTCGCTTTATCAGTGCTTCCAAAGGTGATCGAACGTGGACGGGCGGCAAATCAGAAATGAAAATTATCGCCGCGATGAGCGGAGGAGTTGATTCAGCCGTTGCTGCAGCCCGCGCCGTTGAAGCAGGCCACGAAGTAATTGGTGTGCATTTAGCACTTGCATCTAATCCTCAGAAATATCGTTCGGGTGCGCGTGGTTGTTGCACAATCGAGGATTCTCACGATGCACGTCGTGCCGCGGACAAGATTGGAATTCCTTTCTATATCTGGGATATGGCCGAAGAATTTCACGATGGCGTCGTTGAAAATTTTCTCGCTGAATACGCCGCTGGTCGTACGCCCAATCCATGTCTGCGTTGTAACGAGAAAATAAAATTTGCTGCGGTGTTAGATCGCGCAAAGGCCATGGGTTTTGATGGAGTTGTCACAGGACACTACGCCCGTACTCAAATTGGGCCGATGGGAAAGACGTTGCACCGTGCAGTTGATCCGCTAAAAGATCAATCATATGTACTTGCCGTTTTAACAACTGAACAAATCAACGGTGCAATTTTTCCTTTGGGTGATACCGAAAAAGTTGATATCCGTATCGAGGCTGAAGCGCGTGGATTAGCAGTTGCGCAAAAGCCAGATAGCCATGACATTTGCTTTGTTCCATCTGGTGATAACGCCGGTTGGTTGCGTGATCGCTTAGGAAGCGAAGTCGGACCAATCGTTGATAACGCCGGAAATAAAATAGGTGAGCACAAAGGCGCCTACACCTACACAATTGGTCAACGAAAAGGTTTGGGACTTACCATTCCAACCGCCGATGGATCACCACGATTTGTATTAAAGATTGAGCCAGTAACCAACACGGTGGTAGTTGGAGCACGTGAAGAGCTAGCGGTTAGCAAGTTAATTGGTGAGCGAGCGATCTGGTGCGGTCCAGCAATTGATGAAAAACCACTGCGCGGTTTTGCTCAGGTTCGTGCACACGGAGCGCCCCTTGATTGCACCTATTACTTTGATGGCGCACATTTGGTCGCCGAATTAGATAAGCCGCTGCTTGGAATCGCGAATGGCCAAGCTCTAGTTATTTATGATGCAGATCGCGTGGTCGGATCGGCAACTATCTGCGAGAGCGCATGAGTAATCAAGCACGCCATCGCATCTCTGAGCTAACAACCGAGATTCGCGATCACCAATTTAAGTATTACGTTTTAGATGCCCCAACCGTAACTGACGCGCAATTTGATGCACTTTTGAAAGAGCTACAGGCACTTGAAGCTAAACATCCAGAACTTCTAGAACCAGATTCTCCAACGTTGGGCGTTGGTGGGGGATTTGCTACAACATTTGAACAACATGATCACATCGAAAAAATGATGAGCCTTGACAACGTATTCGATCTCGAAGAACTTGCAGCATGGTTTGATCGCGTTGAAAAGGAAAGTCCTAGCCCGCAGTACTTATGCGAATTAAAAGTCGATGGGCTAGCAATTAACTTGTTATATGAAGATGGCCAATTAACAAGAGCACTTACCCGCGGCAATGGTGTCACTGGTGAAGATGTGACGCTAAATGTTAAGACGATCAAAGGATTGCCGCACGCGCTTAAGGGCAAGAAGATCCCATCGTTGATTGAAATCCGCGGCGAAGTATTCTTACCAGTTGCAGCATTTAACCAATTAAA
>CAITKS010000181.1 GCA_903893085.1 uncultured Actinomycetes bacterium
GCGGCGCGCTAGGTGGTAATCAATATCGGCAGTTGTGATTTGAACCGAAGCTGGAATTCCCTCAATGATCGCACTGAGGGCTGGACCATGAGACTCACCCGCAGTTAACCAACGCATGGACTAATTCTCTCAGATATTTGCCTTTTATGTCGCCATATTAAGCGCTGCCGCTAGCAATATGGCTGGCGCGAAGGCGATCCGTTTAGGTAATCGTCGCTGCATCAATGACATTGCGATTAGTTGCAGCCACGCGATGACAATCAAATGAACGATTGAGAAACCCAAATCACCTTGGCGGATCCATGGCGCCAAAATGAGTATCAATTTCACATCACCCATGCCGATTAATGAAGTGAGCCCAAATAACAGGACGATGCAGCACATGCCAAAGAGCGCAAAATTGAGGTGCATTCGTAGATTTAATAGATACAAAGCCGGCCAAAGAAATATCACACCCGAGAGAATTGATCGATTAGCTATTCGAAAAGTTGATAGATCTCGAATCATCACAGCGGCACTCCAGGTTAAGACAACAATGAGTGAAAGAGTTTGAGCAACCATCAACGCAAACTAGCGAACTGCGTTGCACTATCGGATTCGCTGATGGCTAACTGTGTAAAAAACGCTTACAGTCGCTTTAACGCAGCTTCACGCATAAGTGGTGCTAGTTGTGAGCGCTTTACTGAAGTACCAGCAAAAATTGCGACCTGCGAAATAGCCTGATGTACCAACAGATCTAAACCATCAATAGTTTCAAGCCCTACGTTTCGCCAGAAACCCATTAACGCAGTTGGCCAAGGGTTGTAAAGTGATTCGAAGAGCAGTGCGCTGGCCCCGGCAATTTTTCCAACTAGTTCATCGGCAGCACCCGCTGGTGAAGTATTAATGATCAGATCATATTTAGACCAGATTACTTGATCATCAAAGGCAATTACTGAAACTGTTGCAAAGAGGGCTGACTTAATTAAACTTGCACTGCGATGCTCGCTTCGACTAGCAACATCTATTGAAACTCCAACGCTATCAAACGCTGCAATCGCTGCTCGAGCTGTAGCTCCCCCACCCAAGATCAATACATTTTGAAAAGTAGCGTTCGTTTTCGCTGCCACACTTTGTTGGAAGCCGACCACATCGGTGCTTTCAACTTTCCAGGAATCGCCTACCTTAATCAGAGTGTTCGCACTTCTGATGCGCTTTGCTAGTTCGGAAGTAGGAAAACCCAAATCTACTAACTCTTCTTTAAGCGGCATTGTGAGCGAAAAACTATTTAGTTCTGGTGGCGTGGAATCCAAATATTTTGCTAGATTGCCGCTCTTAACTTCAACTGCGGTGTATTTTGCAGAGATCTCTAAACATTCATAAGCCACCTGATGGATAACTGGTGAAAGTGAATGCGAGATCGGAGATCCGAGAACTGCACCATTAAACGTTCTCACTCGAATGCTCCTGCCCTTCGGTTCTTTTGATAAAGCAACTTCCAAGTGTTGAACTCTTCTACTGATTTAGTGAATCTGGTATCACCTGGAGCTACGGTTATAAAGAATAGCCAATCCCCATCGGCCGGCGCGATTGCCGCCTTAAGCGCTGCTAAACCAGGGTTTCCAATCGGCGCTGGAGGTAATCCATAATTTTGATAGGTGTTGTAAGGCGACTTTAA
>CAITKS010000182.1 GCA_903893085.1 uncultured Actinomycetes bacterium
GAAGACGTGAACCTGCTTCATCGATTAGATCGATAGCTTTATCTGGCAAGAAGCGATCTGAAATGTAGCGATCTGCCATATTTGCAGCGGCAGCAAGTGCACCATCGGTAATCGAGACGCGGTGATGCGTTTCGTAGCGATCGCGCAGACCTTTAAGAATTTCGATTGTGTGTGCAACTGATGGCTCTTTAACCTGAATTGGTTGGAAGCGACGTTCCAGTGCAGCATCTTTTTCAACATGTTTGCGATATTCATCAAGAGTTGTTGCACCAATTGTCTGTAGCTCACCGCGTGCCAACATCGGCTTAAGAATGCTTGCCGCATCGATTGCACCTTCTGCAGCGCCAGCGCCTACGAGTGTGTGGATTTCATCGATAAACAAAATAATGTCGCCACGAGTTTTGATTTCTTTCAAAACTTTCTTAAGGCGTTCTTCGAAATCACCACGGTAGCGGCTACCGGCAACTAGTGCGCCGAGATCGAGTGAATAAAGCTGCTTATCTTTTAGCGTTTCAGGGACATCGTTCTTGTAAATTGCTTGGGCCAAACCTTCAACCACTGCAGTCTTACCTACTCCTGGTTCGCCAATTAACACCGGATTATTTTTTGTACGACGTGAGAGAACTTGCATCACACGTTCAATTTCAGTTTCGCGTCCGATTACTGGATCAAGTTTTCCTTCGCGCGCAGCTTGTGTCAGATTGCGGCCGAATTGATCAAGGACAAGCGATGTAGAAGGGGTGCCTTCTGCTGGTCCGCTATTTGTTGCTGCTTCTTTACCTTGGTATCCAGAGAGAAGTTGGATAACTTGTTGACGAACACGATTTAAATCAGCGCCAAGTTTTACAAGAACTTGTGCGGCAACGCCTTCTCCTTCACGGATTAGCCCGAGCAAAATATGTTCAGTGCCGATGTAATTGTGTCCGAGTTGCAAAGCCTCGCGAAGTGAGAGTTCAAGAACTTTCTTGGCACGTGGTGTAAATGGAATGTGACCACTTGGTGCTTGTTGACCTTGGCCAATAATTTCTTCAACTTGAGCGCGAACGCCTTCCAAGGAAATTCCAAGTGCTTCTAAGCCTTTTGCGGCGACGCCTTCACCTTCGTGGATGAGTCCAAGGAGAATGTGTTCGGTACCGATGTAATTGTGATTGAGCATGCGTGCTTCTTCTTGAGCCAAGACAACAACTCGTCGGGCTCGATCGGTAAAGCGCTCAAACATCGGCTATCTCCTCTTATTTGCATCTCGTGCAGTCTTGTATTCGGTAAGCCTATAACCGAAGGCCTAGAAGGCGCGAGGTGATTGGCTAATGGTCTGTAGAACCCCAGATTTAGGGGCAATATTCCCGAGAAAATCTAGCGGTAGGGCTTAAAGGCTCAGCAACATCCGTGTATTGCCGAGGGTATTGGGTTTGGCCGCTTCTAGATCCAAGAACTCGGCGACACCGGCATCGTAGGAACGCAATAGCTCTTGATAAACATCTGGTGCGACCGGAGTGCCTTGGATTTCTACAAAACCATGTCGTCCAAAGAATTCAGTTTGAAATGTTAAACAGAAAATTCGCTCGACACCAACTTCACGAGCACGTTCGATAATTCGCTGCATGATCTGATGGCCAACTCCTTGCTTATGAAAACTCTTTTCAACAGCCACGGTACGAACTTCAGCTAAGTCATCCCACAAAACGTGAAGTGCGCCGCAACCGATGACTTTTCCATCAATTTCAGCGACGGTAAATTCTTGAACGCTTTCATACAAAGTTACAGTTTCTTTAGTGAGCATCTTCCCTGGAGCAGCATATGAATCGACCAGTGAACGGATTGCTTTTACATCACTAGTGCGAGCTGGACGAATAACGATCATGGTTATTCGATTTCAGGTTTTACCAGTGGGAATAAAATTGTTTCGCGAATACCTAGACCAGTAAGTGCCATCAGCAGACGATCAACGCCCATTCCCATTCCACCTGTTGGTGGCATCGCAAACTCCATAGCGCGCAAGAAATCTTCGTCTACTTGCATCGCTTCAAGATCACCTTTTGAACCCAGGGTTGCTTGTTCGATTAAACGTTCACGCTGGACCACTGGATCGATTAATTCAGAATATCCTGTTGCAAGTTCAAAACCATCAACATATAAATCCCATTTTTCAGCAACGCCAGGTAATTCACGGTGTGCACGCACTAGTGGTGATGTATCTACTGGGAAACCCATCACAAAAGTAGGCTCAATTAATTGATCTTTAGCAACATGTTCAAAAATTTCTTCAGCAAGTTTGCCGGTAATCCACTTTGGATCAATCTTCATCCCTAATTTGGTAGCAATTTTCTTCAAATCATCGATCGAAGTAAGGGCGGTTACAGTCTCACCCACACCTTGTGAAATAGCTTCGTATAACGAGATCTCTTTCCACTTGCCGCCCAAATCTGCTTGGCGACCATCGTGATGAGTTACAACATGTGAACCGGAAATTGCCATCGCTGCGTTTTGTACGAGTGAACGAGTTAAGTCCGCGATTGAGCGCCAATCACCATAAGCCTGATAGCTCTCGATCATTGCAAACTCTGGTGAGTGTGAAGAATCAGCGCCTTCATTGCGGAAGTTGCGATTGATTTCAAATACACGTTCTATGCCGCCAACAACGCAACGCTTCAAGAATAGTTCTGGAGCGATGCGCAAGTAAAGATCCATGTCGTAGGCATTGCTAAATGATTTAAACGGACGAGCTGCGGCGCCACCGTGCATGACTTGCAACATTGGAGTTTCAACTTCAACAAAGTTTTCAGCGCTAAATGTCTCGCGCAAAGATTTCATAACAGCAGGACGCAAACGCGCATTCGAACGTGCTTCAGGGCGGACGATTAGATCCACGTAACGCATACGTACACGAGTCTCTTCAGACATTGGCTTATGATCATTTGGCAATGGGCGAAGTGACTTAGCAGCCATCGCATAACTATTAGCCAAGATGGAAAGTTCTCCGCGCTTGGAAGTAATGATTTCGCCAGTGACGCTAACAATGTCACCAAGATCAATATCGCTCTTCCACGAATCAAGTATTTCTTGCCCGACTTTATCTAGCGAGAGCATCGCCTGTAGTTCGGTGCCATCGCCTTCGCGCAACGTGGCAAAACACAACTTGCCTGTATCGCGTTTAAAGATCACGCGACCTGTAAGGCTTTGGATATCACCAGTTGCCGTATCGGTTTCTAGCGATGCGTATTTGGTGCGAATTTCTAAAAGGGATGCGGTGCGTGAAACAGCAACTGGATACGGCTCAATTCCGCGCTCAATTAGACCCGCACGCTTTTCGCGACGGATGCGTAATTGTTCTGGAAGGTCGTCTTCGACAGGCTGTTCGTTACTCATAATGGCGTGAGTCTACCTATTAGATATTTCGCTCGTGGATAAGGCGCAGTCCAATCAGCGTGAGATCAGGCTCATGCTCATCAATTGTTTCGGCCACGCCAATAATCAGAGGTGCAAGTCCACCTGTTGCAATCACAGTTGGTGCACCTTCATAACTTTGTGCTAATTCAGCCACGATGCGATCTACCAAGCCATCGACTTGTCCGGCAAAACCAAAGATGGTTCCTGATTGCAGCGCTTCGACGGTGTTCTTGCCAATCACGCTTTTTGGGCGGATTAATTCAACTTTACGAAGTTGCGCAGCGCGCGCAGCCAACGCATCAACCGAGATTTCAATTCCTGGCGCAAGTGCTCCACCTAAGAATTCACCTTTAGGTGAGACAACATCAAGATTGGTAGAGGTTCCAAAATCTACAACTATTGCTGGTCCGCCATACAAAGTGTGTGCAGCCAAAGTATTAACGATTCGATCTGCGCCAATTTCCTTTGGATTATCAACTAAAAGTGGAACGCCTGTCTTTGTTCCAGGTTCGACAATGGTGGTTGGAATCTTTGAAAAATAGGTTGCGATCATGGTTCGTAGTTCGCGCAACGTTGCTGGCACTGTAGAACAGATGGAAAGCCCAGTTACTTCATATCCCGCGACAAGTGCGTGATATTGCAACCAAAGCTCATCGGCTGTTGTGCGTGGGTCAGTCTTAACGCGCCAAGAACGAACTAATTCCTCGCCCTCAAAAATACCTAGAACTGTGTTGGTATTACCCACATCGATTGTCAGCAACATATTTACTCCGTTCTCAGATCTAGACCGATATCAAAAACTGGGGCTGAATGTGTTAGCGCTCCAATTGCTATGTAATCAACTCCGGATTGTGCAAATGCACGAGCGTTTGAAATTGAAATTCCACCAGAGGCTTCCAGTTTGCACTTTCCATTTACCAGCGCGACAGCCTGGGCACACTCTTCGGGGTTCATATTGTCGAGCAGAATTAAATCTGGGCTCAGGGGTAGAACCTCTTTGAGTTGTTCCAAAGTATCTACTTCTATCTCAATTTCCGCTTTCGGATAAGTACTTCTTACTTTCGCAAACGCTGCTACAACTCCGCCTGCGGCTGCAATGTGGTTATCTTTAATCAAAGCGGCATCACTCAAACTCATGCGATGGTTTACTCCCCCACCCATACGTACAGCGTATTTCTCAATTACACGCATTCCAGGCGTTGTCTTGCGGGTATCACGCACCTGACATTTAGTTCCTGAAACTTCCTTAACCCATTTATTAGTAAGCGTTGCAATGCCACTAAGATGGCAGAAAAAGTTCAGCGCGGTGCGTTCGGCTAATAATATTGCGCGAGTATTTCCACGCACGCTAATTAAAATATCTCCTGCTTTTACAGAATCTCCATCTTTCTTAAGTTGGGTAACATCTGTAAGTCCAACTTCTGCCAAAACAGCGTGTGCGATATTTGAACCAGCAATCACACCGTCCATACGTGCTACAAAGTCTGCCGAAGAATTTGCGTCAGCAGAAATGGTTGCCTCA